>JBGGME010000316.1:0-9426 GCA_041288195.1 Hyphomicrobiaceae bacterium | reverse complement strand
GACACCTTCGGCGTGCCGCCCGAGAACCTCGTCACCCAGGGCTACGGCGAGCAGTTCCCGAAGGTCAACACGCTGGCCGCCGAGCCCCTCAACCGCCGCGTCGACGTGCGCCGCATCACCCCGCTGATGTCGGAGCGCTAGGCTAGGGCCGTCAGATGACCGCGATGGCCTCCACCTCGATGAGCCAGCCGGGCTGGGCCAGCGCGGTGACGCCGACGAGGGTGGAGGCAGGAGCCTTCTTGCCGAAGAACTCCTCGCGGATCGAGGCCAGCTCGGCGCGGTGCCGGATATCGACGAGGAACGTGGTCAGCTTGACGATGTCGGCAAGCGTGCCGCCACCCGCCTCGACCTGGGCCTTCAGGGCGCTGTAGGTCGCGCGCGCCTGGCCGGCAAAGTCTCCGGGATGCCCCGGCTGGCCTTTGGCGTCGTAGTCGACCTGGCCCGAGATGAACAGGATGGTTTGCGCGCCCGTGACCTTGATGGTCTGGGTGTAGGCGGGCGGGTCGAACACGCTCTTTGCTGCAAGCCTTTCGATCTTCGCTGCCATGGTGAGCTCTCCTCTATGGGTTGGGTGCAGATGCCAGCAGGCGGCCGTAGCCGGAGATGGGGTGACGCACGCCGGCCAGCCTGAGCGCGTGCCACATCATGGCTGAGTTGGCGGACAGCGCCGGCTTGCCAAGGTCTTGCTCCAGCGCCTCGAGGATCTTGATGGTGGGCATGCCGGTGCCGCTGAGAAAGACGGCTTGCGCTTCTGGAGTATCCACCTCGCGCCCCAGCCGGTAGGCGCGCTCGGCCGTCTGCTCGTAGATGTTCGTGACGTTCTCCAGACGGCCGTGGCTCACCACGTCGAAGCCATGCTCCTCCAGGTGAGCCTTGCCCTCGAGCGTGATCTCCTCGCTGTAGGGTGTGCCGAGCGCGACGCGCTTGACCCCAAGCTCCCCGAGTGCTGCGGCCACGCTGCCGAAGGCCGTAACGAAGGGGAGCGCGTATTGGTTTTGCAGGCGCTGCAAGAGCGCGGCCTCGGCGGTACGGCCGAGCGTATAGCTGGTCGCGGTGTGTGCAAGCACGATGACGTTGGGCTTCACCATGGCGAGAAGGGAGGCGCTTTCGTCGATGTGCTCGATCTGGCTGCGGTTGCGCTCCTCCTGTCCGTGATGCGTTCCCGCCGGTCCGCGGGCGACGAGCCGCGAGAAATGCACCGACACGCCCGGCGGCGTCATCGCGATCAATTCCGGCTCGACCGTGGGATTGCCCGGCGGGACGAGGAACCCCAGACGCGCGCGCCATCCCTTCATGACCGTCCTCCGCCGGCGAGGCTAACCATCGAGCCAGGCCACGGCTCTTATCGGGCTGCCGGTGCCACCCTTGATCTTGAGGGGAAAGCCGATGAAGCGGAAGCGGCCCTTGCCGACCAGCTTGTCGAGATTGCACAGCCCCTCCATGTGCGTGAAACCGAGGTCGCGGCAGACGTGATGGACCTCGAAGTTGTTGCGCCCGGGGCGGCCCGGGCTCACAGCCTCGACTCCGAACATGGTGATGCCCTTTCTGCCGAGCCAGGTGGCGGACTCCTTGGTCAGGCCCGGAAAGTCCGTGAGATAGCCGTCGGTGCCATAGCAGCGGCGATAGAAGTCCATGTGCAGGAGGACGGTGTCCTTGGGCTTGATGGCAATGCCCGTGGCCTGCTCCGCCTCCTCGAGGTCCTCGATCGAGATGTCCGACTTGAGCGGCTTGTGCGCGAGGTCGAGGCAGACGGCCTCGGTGAAGAAGTTCTCGAGCGGCATCTCGTCGATCCCCTTGGCGCCGGGCCGCGCATCGAAATGCGCGGGAGCGTCGACGTGCGTGCCGGCGTGGTCGCCAATGGCCAGCGACAGCGTGGCGGATGAGAACTTGTAGCCGTCGGCCTCGCGGATTTCCTCATGCGTGCCGAAGGGCGTGATGATGATGGGCGGATGCGTCACGATGCGTGGCATCTTATGGTAGATCTCACGACTGAGGTCGACGAGCTGCATGGGTCCTCCGAGCACAATTGGGCGAGGATGGAAGCGTCATCATAGACGGAGAGTGGGGTCGAGACGACACGCGGGCCCCGACGGGCCGCGGTTCGGACACAGGAGGGAGGAGACGCCATGGCGGACGTGACGATCCTGGCAACGGGGCTGGGCTTTCCGGAGGGCCCCGTGGCCTGCGCCGACGGCTCGGTCGTGCTGACAGAAATTCGCAACGGGCGCTGCTCGCGCGTGACGCCGGACGGCAAGGTCGGCGTGTTCTCCAACTGCGGCGGCGGTCCGAACGGCCTCGCGATCGGCCCCGGCGGCTACTTCTACCTCTGCAACAACGGCGGCAGCCGCTACGTCGAGGGCCACTCGATGGGCCTTGGCCCCCACCCCGACTACAAGTTCGGCACCGTCGAGCGGATCGATCCCCAGACCGGCGAAGCCAAGCAGCTCTACAAGGAGGTGGGCGGTCACCTGCTGTCGGCGCCGAACGACCTGGCGTTCGACAAGGAGGGCGGCTTCTATTTCACCGATCTCGGCAAGCGCTATCCGCGCCATCGCGACAACGGCGGCGTCTACTACGCGCTCCCCGACGGCTCCAGCGTCATCGAGGTGGCCTATCCCATCTTCAGCCCCAATGGCTGCGGCCTGTCTCCGGACGGCAAGACGCTCTACGTCGCCGACACCGAAGGGGCGCGCCTGTGGGCATTCGAGGTGCAGGGGCCGGGCAAGCTCAAGCCCAAGAAGGAGTTCCTGCCGCACAGCGGTCGCATCATCGCAGGCCTGAACGGCGGCGCCCGCTTCGACAGCCTCAAGGTCATGGCGAGCGGCAACATCACGGTGGCGACCTTGAACACGGGCTGCATCACCGAGATCTCGCCCGCCGGCGACATTGTTCGCGCCGTGAAAGTGCCGGACCGCTACCCGACCAACATCTGCTTTGGCGGTGCCGATATGTGCACGGCCTACATCACCCTGTCGGACAGCGGACAATTGGGTGTCATGCGCTGGCCGGAGCCAGGACTAAAGCTCAACTTCAATTGAGCGTGCCGCTTACCGTTTCCAGCCGAGCCAGTCGCAGATCGCCTGGCCCATGATGAGCTGCTTGTCGGTCTCCGGGATCCAGTCGATCTCCTGGAAGTGGGTCACGCACTGGCGCCAGGAGCAGGGCATCTTGGTGATGTCGGTGCCCCAGAACAACCGCCGGGGACCGAAGGCGTCGTACATGGCGCGATAGTGCTTGTGCAGGCTCCGGAACGGGTAGGCGTCGTCGGCATAGAACGGACCGCCGGTCAGCTTGACGGTCACGTTCGGATACTTGGCCAGCGCCGTCAGCTCCCCCATGTTCGGAAACGCCGCATCGCCCTTGGCGCCTCTGAGCGCGCCCATGTGGTCCACCGCCAGCTTCAGCCCGGGATGGCGGGCCGCGATCTCACCCAGACGGGGCAGCCAGTCGCCAGCCAGCAGGGCCAGCGGAATCTGCGCCTTCTCCGCCGCCGGCCAGAGCCAGTCGAGCGTGCCGTCCGTCGGCCAGGACCGGTTGTGCGGCCTGTTGAAATAGAGGCGAAAGCCCAGCATGCCCGGACGCTGCTTCCAGGTGGCGAGCTGCGATCGGGTCTCCGGCCTGTCGACCGGCGGGTAGCCGAGGATCGCGAAGCGTTTCGGGTAGGCCTGCACGGCCTCGACGGCCTGCTCGTTGGAATCGGGGTCCCAGCCCGCGGGCGGATGCACGATGGCGCCGTCGACGCCCGCCTCGTCCATGCCCCGGATCGCGTCCTCGACCAGGAAGGGCGCGGCCTGATGCGGAGGGCTCGGCGTGCCTTTGCGCCAGAGGTGGACCTGGGCGTCGATGATCGGCATGGGCTCTCCCCTTCATTTTCCCTGGCGCAGCCGCGCCAGCACTTTGATACCGACGTAGCCGTCGACAGGTTTCATGCCGACCTTGGTCTGGTAGGCCCGCACGGCAGCGACGGTCTCCGGTCCAATGCGGCCGTCCGCGCCGCCGGGGTTGAAGCCTTGTGCCGCCAGCAGGCCCTGGAGCTCCTTCACCTCTTCCAGCGTCGGAATGCGCTCGCCACCTGGAAATTGTTGCACGAATGCTCCCTCGCCGCGAATGCGGTCGGCAAGGTGGACGGTCGCGAGCGCATAGCTGTCGGCCGGGTTGTAGGACCGCACGGCGCGGAAGTTCTGCGTCACCAGGAAGACGGGCCCGCCCGAGACCGGCTGCCAGATGCGCGCCTGCTCTTCGGGACGTGGAAACGGCTGGCCGTTCGCCCTCGTGACGCCGAGCTTCTGCCACGCGGCGATGGTTCGCATCCCGCCCGGTCTTCCCTTCCCCGGCAGCCGCACCTCGTAGCCCCAGCCTTCATCGCGCCGATAGCCGCCGCGCTTGATGAGGTATTGTGCCGTCCCGGCAAATGCGTCGTCGGGTGAGCCGAAGGGCGAGATCCGGCCATCGCCGTTGCCGTCGGCGCCCATGTTGAGCCAGACCTCCGGCATCCACTGCGTGTGACCCATGGCGCCTGCCCATGAGCCGACCATTTCGCTCTCGTTGGCCCATCCGCGCTCGATGATGACGAGCGCGTTGAGGAGCTCCTGCTCCCAATAGGCACGCCGGCGCGGCTCGCCCCAGGCCAACGCCGCCAGCGCGGGAATGACCGGGCGCATGTATTTGGTGCTTGTCACAACGTCGCCGAACGCCGACTCCATGCCCCACAGCCCGAGCATCAGATAGCGGTCGACACCGTACTGCGTCTCGATGCGCTCGATCAGCGCCGCGTGCTCGACCGCCCGGGCCTTGCCGGTCATGATGCGCCAGTCCGAGACGCGGCGGTTGACGTATTGCCACATCGGCTCGCGGAACTCGGGCTGCGAGCGCTGCAAGGCATAGACGGCCGTGTCCGGCTTGGTCGCGCCCATCACCCGGTTGTAGGTCGCCTCCGAAACGCCGCGAGCCCGCGCACGCGGACGGAACCTCTCGACCCACTGCGGAAACGTCAGTCGCGAGGATTGCGCCAGCGCCGCGCCGCCGAGGACTGACGCCGCAAGTGTGCCGAGTGCGGAAGTGAGGAACGCGCGCCGTGCCATCCGAGCTGCCGGCATGACCGGCCGGGCCTCGGGTGCGGGTTGGGCGTATGGCGACTTGTGGCAAGTCACTGCCGGACAATCTGCTCCCCAGATTGCATGAGGACGCGTCTGATCCAAGACGAAGACTATCCATCGATCAAGGCCCCGCTGGCGTTGAAAAACGGGAACGGACCCGGCCAATCGCCGAGGACGGCGACGTGCGAGACGAGTTGCCCATCCTGCCAGCGGTGCAGCATGTAGCCCGGCGGCTCGAGCCGGAAGGCGCTCGCGCCTTCGGGGCGCAGGTCGAGCACGACCTGGTGGGCGGGGCTCGGGCAGATCATGGCGGGGCGGCCGCCAACGTGCGTGACTGTCGGGCGGTGCACGTGGCCGCACAGGATGGCCTGCACCTGGTCGTGCCGGCGCATCACCGCCGCAAAACCTTCGCGTCCGTCGAGGCCGAGGCGGTCCATGTGGCTGATGCCCGTGAGAAAGGGCGGATGATGCATCATCACCACGGTCGGCGTGTCTGGGCTCTGGCCCAGCGCGGCATCGAGCCAGACGAGCCGCTCTGCGCATAGCTCGCCGCCTCCCTTCCCCGGCACCAGCGTATCGAGACCGATGAAGCGCAGGCCTCCGCGCTCCACGGCATAGTGCAGAAAGCCCCGGCTCGGCAGATAGCCTTCCGTGGCGAACGCCTGGCGCATCGCCTCGCGCTCGTCGTGGTTGCCGGGTATCGCGAGGATCGGAGCCGCCAACGGTCGGAGGATGGCCTTGAGCTGCGCGTACTCCTCCGGCGTGCCGAAATCGGTGAGATCGCCGGTGTGCAGGACCAGGTCCGGCTGCGGGTCGAGGGCGCGCAGGGCGGCGACGCAGGCCGCGAGCATCTTCGCCGTATCCACGCGGTTGTAGGCGAGCTTGCCCGGCGCCTTGATGTGCGTGTCGGTGATCTGGGCAATCAGCATCGCGTCTTGCGCCTCCTAGTGTGATGATCGAGAAGTCCGCAGCATCGCGCTGGGCTGGGTTGGGAAACGGACTTCTCAATCTGAATCACACTAGCACCATGAATCTTCTAGTGTCCTTCAGATCGCGAAATTCGTTCCGAGCCCGCCGCACACTGCGACGAATTTCGCGATCAGGACACTAAAGTGCCATCAGGCCGCGGGGATCGACATTGAGGCCGACGGCCTCGCCGTGCTGGAAATCGCGCCGAGCGCTCGTCTCCACCACGAGCGGCTTGCCGTCGCCGACCTGAACGAACAGCCGCGTGCGGTCGCCGAGGAAGAATGCGGCTGCCACCGTACCGTCGAGGTGCGCTCCCGTCTCCACCAGGCTCACGTCCTCCGGCCGGAACAGGACCTCGCTCGCGCCCGCCGGCGCCTCGGGCCAGGGAATGCGGCCCCCCGCGGTCACGAAGGCGCCGCCCTGCACGCTGCCGCTGAGCCTGTTCATGGTGCCCACGAACTCGGCGACGAACCGGGTGCTCGGCCGCTGGTAGATGTCGCGCGGACGGCCGACCTGCGCCACCCGCCCGTGCTCCATCACCACGATGCGGTCTCCGAGCGCCATGGCCTCGGCCTGGTCGTGGGTCACGTAGACCGCCGTGATGCCGAGGCCGCGCAGCAGCTGGTCGATCTCGAGGCGCAGCGAATCCCGCAGCTTGGCATCGAGCGCGGTCAGCGGCTCGTCGAGCAGCAGGGCCCGGGGCCGCACCGCCAGCGCGCGCGCCAGAGCCACCCGCTGGCGCTGCCCGCCCGAAAGCTGGTCGATGCTGCGATCAGCCAAGGCCTCGATGCGCATCATGGCCAGCATCTCGGCCACCCGGGCGGCGATCTCCGCCCTCGGGCGCTTTCGTATCGTGAGGCCGTAGGCGATGTTGCCGGCAACGCTCATGTTGGGAAACAGCGCGTACGATTGGAAGACCATGCCGATATTGCGCTTCTCGATGCCGAGCGGCGTCACATCGGTGTCGTCGAACAGCACCTTGCCGCCAGCGTCTGGCGACTCCAGGCCGGCGATGATGCGCAGCGTCGTCGTCTTGCCGCAGCCGGAGGGCCCGAGAAACACGATCGTCTCTCCGGCGTTGATGGTCAGATCGAGCGGCTCCAGCGCGCGCGTGCCGTCCGCGAACGTCTTGGCGCAGCGCTGCAGCGCAATGGCGACGGGGCTGGAGCGATGAGCGATGGCCGTCACTCCGCTTCCACCCGCAGCTTCCTGGGGCGCGGCCGCGACAGCGCCTGCATGAGGAGCAGCAGCGGCACGATCATCAGGAAGAACACCAGGGTGTAGGCGCTGGCAATCTCCAGGCGCAGCGACGCGTAGGCATCGGCAAGACCGACGGGCAGCGTCTTGTTCAGCGGCGTGTGCAGCAGCCACGTCATGTTGAACTCGCCCATCGACAGCGTGACGACCATCAGCGATCCGGCGACGATGCCCGATCGGCAGTTCGGCAGCACGACATGGAAGAAGCGCTGGCGGAAGCTGGCCCCGAGCGAGGCTGCACCCTCCTCCAGCGTCCTCAAGTCGATCGCCATCAATACCGCCAGCACCGAGCGCACCATGAACGGCAGCGTGAACAGGACATGGCCGACCAGGATGAACACCCAGGAGGTGCGGAAGCCGCCGGCACCCCCATAGGTTACAATCAGTGCAAGTGCCGTCGCCAGACCCGGCACCGCCACCGGCATCACCAGCAGCTCCTCCAGCGCGCGCGCCAGCGCCCCTTGTCGCTTGGCCAGCACGTAGGCGGTGGGGACGCCGAGCACGAGCGTGCAGGCGAGGCAGGCAAGCGCGATGCCGATCGACAGGAAGATCGTTTCGCGATAGCCGCTCCACACCTCGCCGACCCAGCGCCAGGTCAAGCCGCTGCGGATGCCCACCTGGTAGTTCGCCGTCAGGCCGGCCAGCATCGACAGGATCACCGGCGCGATCAGGAATGCGCACACCAGCAGCGCGAATGCGAGCTGGGCATAGAAGAGCGAGCCGCGGTGGCGCACCGGCGTCCTCCTCACCCCGCCGCCGCGACGGTGCCGCCGGCGGCCGTGCGGGCAACCGCCAGCACGATCCAGGTGACGGCCCCCAGCACGAACGACAGCGCCGCCGCCGCAGCGATGTTCGCCTCGAGCGTGAACTCGGTATAGATCACCATCGGCAGCACGTTGATGCGGGTCGCGAGGGTGAAGGCGGTGCCGAACGCACCCATGGCCGTGGCGAAGCATATCGCGCCGGTCGAGATGAATGCGGGCTTGAGGCCGGGGATGATGACGTCGCGCGTCACCCGCCAGGGCGAGGCGCCGAGCGACCGGGCCGCTTCCTCGAGCCGGGGGTCGAGCTTCTCGGCCGTTGCCATCACGGTGAGGATCGTGCGCGGGATCGAGAAGTAGACGTAGCCCATGAACAGGCCGGCCATGGAATAGGCGAACACGATCTTCTCGCCCGTCAGCGCCTGGCTGATGTCGCCGATCAGTCCCTGCCGGCCCGCCAGCACGATCACCATGAAGCCGATCACCACGCCGGGGAAGGCCAGCGGCAAGGTCAGCATGGCGACCAGCGCGGCATTGCCACGAAACTTGTTGCGCTGGAGGAAGACGCCGGCGATGCCGCTGATGATCAGCGTCACTATCGTTGTGGCGGCCGCCAGGGCGAGGGTCGCCAGCAGGGAAGCGAAATGGTTGCGATCGGTGATGATGGTGGCGTAGTTGGCAAAGCCGCCCTTGCCGCTGGCGCCGACCAGGAACAGGCGCGCCAGCGGCAGGAGGAAGAAGGCGGCAAAAAACGCCCCGGCCGGAAGGAGCAAGGCCAGAAGCGTGAGGTTCTCACGGCGCATGGCAGATGGCGTTCGAACCCCGTCCGGCGCTGCACCGCCGCGCACGACGTGCGTCGCCCGCAGCTAGTGTCCTCATCGCGAAATCCGTCTCAGTGGGGACACTAGCAGAGTCATGGCGCTCGTGTGGGCGCTCGTGTGATCGAGATCGAGAAGTCCACGCCTCAGCTGGCCCAAGACGACGTGGCGGGCTTCCCGATCATCGCACCGGCGCGATCACTGCACCTCGTTCTTGTAGCGCTCGATGATCATCTTCTGCGCCGCCGCCAGCTTCTTGAGGTCGATGGGCTTGGCGCGCGCATAGTCTGCGTCGGGCAGGAACTTGGCCTTGGCCTCGGCCGACAGCTTGTCGGCGAACACGGGCCGCAGGTAGGCATTGCCCCACATCGTCTGGCTCGCATCGGACAGCACGAAATCGAGCACCTTCTTGCCGTTCTCGGCGTTCGGCCCCTTGGCCACCAGCGCCATCACGTAGGGGAACACCACGCTGCCTTCCTTGGGGATGACGAACTCGACGGGCGCCTTGTCGGTGTACTGGCCGCG
>JBGGME010000315.1:0-43452 GCA_041288195.1 Hyphomicrobiaceae bacterium | reverse complement strand
ACGTAGGGCGGCGGCTCGACCGCGGGGTCCTCCAGCACCTTCCCTTCGGAGGAGGAGTGCAGCATGTTGGCATCGACCGAGAACGGCGCTTCCCCGCGCTTGTCCTTGGCGACGGGGATCTGGTGCGTCTCCGCGAACGCGATCAGCTCCTCGCGGCTCCTGAAGGCCCACTCCCGCCACGGCGCGATGATCCTGATCGAGGGCTCGAGCGCATAATAGGTGAGCTCGAAACGTACCTGGTCGTTGCCCTTGCCGGTGGCGCCGTGGGCCACCGCATCTGCGCCGGTCTTGCGCGCGATCTCGATCTGCTTCTTGGCGATCAGCGGCCGCGCGATCGAGGTGCCGAGCAGGTAGACGCCCTCGTACAGGGCATTGGCGCGGAACATCGGGAACACGTAGTCGGCGATGAACTCCTCGCGCAGGTCCTCGATGAAGATGTTGCCCTGCTTGATGCCGAGCAGCTCCGCCTTGCGCCGCGCCGGCTCCAGCTCCTCGCCCTGGCCCAGGTCGGCGGTGAAGGTGACGACCTCGGCGCCGTAGGTTTCCTGCAGCCATTTCAGGATGATCGACGTGTCGAGGCCACCCGAGTAGGCGAGCACGACCTTCTTCACTTTGCCTTTGGCGCTCCTGGCGGCCATCGCATGCCTCTTGCGGCGTGGGGAGATTTGCGGCGCACTATAGGCGAGATCGGCGTGCCGGCAAGCCGCGCGCCATCAGAGGTTCATTCCGAGAAGGACGCGACGGCCATGAACGGACGAACAGCGAAAATCGAGTTCTGGTACGACTTTGCGTCGACCTACTCCTACCTCTCCGCCATGCGCATCGAGGCGCTGGCCGGGGCGGCGGGCGTTGCCGTCGAATGGAGGCCGTTCCTGCTCGGGCCGATCTTTGCCGCCCAGGGCTGGACCTCGTCGCCCTTCAATCTCTATCCGGCCAAGGGGCGCAACATGGTGCGCGACATCGAGCGCCTCGCTGCCGCGCGCGGCCTGAGCTTCGTGCTGCCGGCAAAATTTCCGCAGAACAGCCTGATGGCCGCGCGGCTCGCGCTGGTGGGGGCTGAGGAGGATTGGATCGCGCCGTTCACGCGGGCCGTCTATGCGGCCGAGTTTGCCGATGGCGCCGACATCTCCGACCGCGTCCGCATGGGCGCCATCCTTCAGAGCTTGAACCTTGATTCCGAGCGCATTTTCTCGCGCATCGAGCGGCCCGACCTCAAGGACCGTCTCAAGCAGCAGACCGGGCGCGCGCAGGGGCACGGCATCTTCGGGGCTCCCTCTTTTGTGGTCGGCGCGGAGCTGTTCTGGGGCGACGACCGCCTCGAGCAGGCGCTGGAGTGGGCACGGCGAGGTTGAAAAACGTTCATTGGGCATTCATCCGCACTGGCGCCTAACCAGGAGGCATCAACACTCGGAGATGACTGCCGTGCGCAATCTTCTGCTGAAGTCTTTCGGAATATCGGCCGCCGCCGCGGCCCTCGCCGTGTTCGGCTACTCAGCCCAGGTGCAGGCCCAGGCGGCCAAGAAGGAGGAACCCAAGGCCGCCGCCAAGAAGGAGCCCGCAAAGAAGCCGCCGCCGGCGTGCACGACCCTCAAGACCGAGGCGGCGTGCAAGGGACGTGACGACTGCGTGTGGACCCCCGAGGGCGTCGACGCGAAGACCAAGAAGAAGACCAAGGCCGCGTGCAAGGCCAAGCCGAAGGACAAGAAGGCCGATCCCAAGAAGAAGTAGCCCGACACGATCTGCAATCAGAATTGAGGCCGCCAGTCCTCCCGGACGCGCGGCCTCATGTTTATTAGTTCATCGGCGGGATTGTGAGGGCGCCCGGTCGGGTCCAGACTGCGGCCGCCAGGCAGAAAAGGGGACGCGGATGAATAGACTCGCGCGCATGACGTTCGTGATCGCGGCGGGGGCCCTTCTTCTGGGCATCCAGGGTGCTCCGGCACGAGCTGAGAAGTGCATGAAGGTGGGCGGCTGGGGCACGGGGGCGCTCGAGGGCTTCGCCACCTTCATGGCCGAGGCTGCCATGAAGAACGCGGCCAAAGCCAAGCTCGGCGACGCCGTGAAGATCGGCGCGGTCTCCAAGAAGTGCGAGGTCAAGACCCTGCTCTACGAGTGCACGGCCTTCGCCCGCGCCTGCAGGTAGATCGGGGCGGCGCCTCGCCTGAGATCGCCGGTTATCTCCGACGCTCGAGCCGGCTCCATCCCGCGAGCCGCCGCGCGGCCTCGGCCATGTCGGCGGTGGTGCCGGCATAGCAGAAGCGTACGTAGCCGGCGCCGCGCTCGGCGTCGAAGTCGATCCCCGGCGTGGCGGCGACGCCGATGTCGGCCAGCATCTGCTTGCTGAAGGCGAGGCTGTCGGCCGTGAAGTCGCTGACGTCGACATAAAGATAGAAGGCGCCGTCCGCGGGCAGGATGCGCGCGAGGCCGGCCTTGGGCAGCGCATCGAGCAGCAACGCCCGGTTCTCTGCGTAGACCCGCTTGTTGGCCTCGAGTTCCTCGATGCCGTCGAAGGCACCGATGGCCGCCACCTGCGCAACCGTCGGCGGCGAGATGTAGAGGTTCTGCGCCAGGCGCTCGATCGGGCGCACCAGCGCCTGCGGCACCACCAGCCAGCCCACGCGCCAGCCCGTCATCGAGAAGTACTTGGAGAAGCTGTTGATGACGACGGCCTCGCTGCTGTGGGCGAGCGCCGTCTGCTCGCTCATGCCGTAGGTGAGGCCGTGGTAGATCTCGTCGGAGACGAACCACACGCCGTTGCGCCGGCATATCTCGGCGATCTCGGCGAGGCGCCCGGGCTCCAGCATGGTGCCCGTGGGGTTGGCCGGGCTGGCGATGACGAGGCCCTTGATGGCCTCCTGCCGGGCCGCCTCCTCGATCTGGCTCGCGGTCGGCATCCAGCGTCCGGCGGCATCGGTCACGATCGGGACCGGCTTCTGCCCGAGCGCGGTCAGGATGTGGCGATAGCAGGGATAGCCTGGTGCGGGCAGGGCCACCCGCGCGCCATGGTCGAACAGCGCCAGGAAGGCCAGCACGAACCCGGCCGACGAGCCCGTCGTCACCACCACCCGCTCCGGGGCGATGTCGACGCCGTAGCGCTCGCGGTAGTGCCGGGCGATGCGCTGGCGCAGCGCCGGCAGCCCCAGGGCGACCGTGTAGCCCAGCGTCTCGCGGTCGAGCGCCCGCTTCACCGCCTCGATCGCGGCGCGCGGCGCGGGCGTGCCCGGCTGGCCCACCTCCATGTGGATGACCTTGTCGCCCTGCGCCTCGCGCGCCGCCGCGGCCTCCATGACGTCCATGACGATGAACGAGGGCACCGCGCTGCGCTCGGAAGGCTCCAACGCGAGCATGGCGCGTGCAGCACCGGCTCCGGGTGGCTCGGCAGATGCGGGTCGCGTCGTATCGGTCACTGCAGCCTTCATGCCACACTCCGTTGCCGCGAGCCCTCAAACCGCCATGGTTGCGCCCTACCCGGCGGCATCGGCGCTTGTGCGGGCGCGGTCCACCGGCACGGCCCCGTGCCGTCGCGGCAATGTAATTGGCGCGTCAACGGCATGCGGCTTATAGTTGGGGCGGCTCGAGTTGCCTAGAACCATGGCAGTGGCCAAGGTTTGCATGTACCCGGCAAGTGCGCTCACAGGGCTAGAACGCGGGTCTCGCACCGTGCAAGCAGATAGGGATCGGGACTTGCGCACGATTGCGCTCCCTCACCAGCCGAAACCGCGAATGACGCCCCCAAAAGAGCAAGGGCGCGTCTCGCGATGGAGGGCCGCCTCGGTCGCCGCCATCTATACCGTGGCCGCCTCGCTTGCGGCGATCTCTCCCGCGGCGGCGCAGAACCTGCCGCTCATCCGCGACACCGAGATCGAAAACCTGCTCAGGGACTACTCGGCGCCGATTTTCAAGGCGGCCGGCCTCGGCGCGCAGAACATAGCCATGCGCATCATCAAGCACGACAGCTTCAACGCCTTCGTGGTCGACGGGCGCAACGTGTTCATGAATACCGGCGCGCTCATGCAGGCCCGGACACCGAACGAGGTGATCGGCGTCATCGCCCACGAGACCGGCCACATCACCGGCGGCCACATGGCGGCCCTGCGCGGCCGGATCGCCCGCGATGCCACCAAGAGCCTGCTGCTGACCATCCTCGGCATCGGCCTGATGGTGGGCGGCGCCGCGGCCGGCGGCGACACGGCACGCGAGGTGGCCGGTGCCGGCGGCGGCCTGGCCATGGGCGGCAGCGACGTCCTGATGCGCTCGCTTCTGAGCGAGCGCCGGGCCCAGGAATCTGCGGCCGACCAGGCTGGCCTGCGCTTCCTCGACGCCACCCGGCAGTCGGGGCGCGGCATGCTCGCAACCTTCGAGCGTTTCGCCGAGCAGGAGTTCTGGTCTGCCAAGGACATCGACCCGTTCGTGCGCAGCCATCCGGTGGCGGCGACCCGCATCAATCAGTTGCGCGACAGGGTCGAGGCAAGCGCCTACGCCGATGCCAAGGATGCCCCCGAGCTGCAGTTCCGGCACGACATGATGCGGGCAAAGCTCGACGGCCATATCCTGCCGGTGCAGGCGACGCTCAACCGCTATCCCGCAAGCAACACCAGCCTGCCCGCCCGCTACGCGCGCGCCATCGCCCGCAACTGCGCGGGCAATTGCGCGCAGGCGATCGGCGAGGTCGACGCGCTCATCCGCGAGCGGCCGGACTATCCCTTCTTCTGGGAGCTGAGAGGGGAGCTGCTGGTCAAGGCCGGCCAGGCGCCGCATGCCATCGAGTCGCTGCGCAGGGCCGTCAGCCTGCTCGAGAAGCAGAAGCGCGCCAATGCGACCATGTCGCTGTCGCAGTCCCACATCCTGCTCGCCCGCGCGCTCATCGACGCCAACAATCCAGGCTACCTCGACGAGGCGATCAGGATCCTCACGTCGACGCTCGGTGCAGACAAGCCGCTGGGCCAGGGCGAGGACGATGACTGGATGGGCTGGTATCAGTTGGCGGTTGCCTACCAGCGCAAGGGCAACGAGGCCGAGGCCCTGCTTGCCACCGCCCGCAAGCACTTCTATTCCGGCAATGCTAAGGATATTCGCGAGGCCCAGATTTACGCCAAGCGCGCCCAGGGTAAGTTTGCCCGCGGCTCGCGCGGCTGGCTCATCGCCGAAGACATCATCACCTACAAGATCCCCGCCTGACCCTGCCCGGAACCCACCAAGACGCCGGCCCGGGCAAGGGCCAAGACAACGGAAGGAATGCAGATGCCTGCCAAGACGCCAGCCTCACTCGCCTCGCGCAAAGCGGCCGCCCTCGTGCTTGCGCCGATGGTTCTCATACTGGGCGCCACGCTGGCAATCGGCCAGGGCGCATCGCCGCCCGCGGCTTCCTCCAGCCCCGCGGCCAGCGCATTCACGCCTGAGCAGCGCAAGGAGCTGGGCGCGCTCATCAAGGAGATCCTGGTCAACAATCCCGAGATCCTGCTCGAGGCCCAGAACGCCCTCGAGGCCAAGATGGACAAGATCCAGTCCGAGCGCATGGCCGTCGCCATCAAGGAGCACGCAGGCGAGCTGTTCCGCCCGACCGGCTCCCCCATCGTCGGCAACGCCAACGGGGATGTGCCGGTCATCGAGTTCTTCGATTACAACTGCGGCTACTGCAAGAAGGCCTTCCTGGACCTCGCCAAGCTGGTGGACAAGGACAAGAAGGTGCGCGTCATCATGAAGGAGTTCCCGATCCTGTCGAAGGGCTCGGAGGAGGCGGCCAAGGTGGCGCTCGCCGCCAAGATGCAGGGCAAATACTGGGAGTTCCATCGCGCCCTGCTGCAGAGCCAGGGCCAGGCCAACGAGGCCACGTCGCTGAAGGTCGCCGAGAAGCTCGGGCTCGATATGGCCCGGATCAAGAAGGACATGGCATCGCCCGAGGTGCAGAAGGAGATCGACGCCACCCGTGAGCTCGCCACCAAGATGGGGATACAGGGAACGCCGCACTTCATCGTCGGCGACCGCATCGTCCCCGGTGCGCCCGAGAACCTGGCGGAGCTTCTGGGCAAGCACGTCGAGGAGGTGCGCAAGGACGGCTGCAAGGTCTGCTAGAATAATGAGAGGCACGGCGGCGGGGCCCTTAACGGTCGCCGCAGATGCCTCTGTACAACCCTTCGGCCTCCCTTTCGCGGGGGTTGGAAAGCTGATACGAGGGTCAGCTGATTGTAACAGTGTTCGCGGCGCTCTCCGCGTTATCCGCTAAACCCCGAGCTGCGGCCACGTCCGTGGCCACTATCCAGGCGGCGGCCAATGCCCAAGCCGATCTTCGTGCTCAACGGCCCGAACCTCAATATGCTGGGCGTTCGCGAGCCGGCCGTCTATGGCTCGGAGACGCTCGACGACGTGCGGCGCCGCACCGAGGCGCGTGCCAAGACGCTGGACCTCAGCATCGATTTCCGGCAATCGAACCTGGAAGGCGAGCTCGTGACCTGGATCCAGGAGGCTCGGGAGGCCGCATCCGGAATCATCATCAACGCGGGTGCCTATACCCACACCTCGATCGCCATTCTCGATGCGCTGACCGCGGCCGAGAGGCCCGTGATCGAGCTGCATCTGTCGAACGTCTTCCGGCGCGAGGGCTTCCGGCATCACTCCTATGTATCGGCCGCCGCGCAGGGCGTGATATGCGGGTTCGGGCCCAAGGGCTACGAGTTGGCGGTCGAGGCCATGGCCGACATGCTGGCAAGCAAGAAGAAGCCGGGGCGGTGAATACAGGGTCTCGCGGGAAGGAGCAGGGAACTGGACGAGCGCATGGCTAAGGATTCGAAGGGCAAAGGCAGCGTCGAGCAGGCTCTCATCCGCGAGCTCGCCGAGCTGCTCGATGAGACGCGCCTGAGCGAGATCGAGATCGAGCGCGAGGGCTTGCGGGTGCGCGTGGCGCGGCAGATGGCCGTGCAGGCCATGCCGATGGCGCAAGCCGCGCCGGTTGCCGCGACTCCGGCCGCGGCGGCAGCAGCGGCGCCCGCACCGGCCGCAGCCGATCCTTCCAAGCACCCGGGAGCCGTCAAATCGCCGATGGTGGGCACGGCCTACCTCGCGCCCGAGCCCGGCGCTGCTCCTTTCATCGACGTGGGCACCCGCGTCGCCCAGGGGCAGACGCTGTTGATCATCGAGGCGATGAAGACCATGAACCACATCCCGGCTCCGAAGGCCGGCGTCGTCACCACCATCTTCGTTGGCAACGGCCAGCCGGTGGAGTTCGGCGAGACCCTGGTGATCATCGAGTAGCAGTCACGACAGGGGCCGGCGGCAAGCGATGTTCGAGAAGGTACTGATCGCCAACCGCGGCGAGATCGCGCTCAGGATCCAGCGGGCCTGCAAGGAGATCGGCATCGCCACCGTCGCCGTGCATTCCACGGCCGATGCCGATGCCATGCACGTGCGCCTGGCGGACGAGAGCGTGTGCATCGGCCCGCCGCCGGCGGCCGAGAGCTACCTCAACATCCCCCGCCTGCTCGCCGCCTGCGAGATCACGGGCGCCGACGCCATCCATCCGGGCTACGGGTTCCTGTCGGAGAACGCGCGGTTTGCCGAGATCCTGGAGGAGCACGGCATTACCTTCATCGGTCCGACCTCCGAGCACATCCGCCTGATGGGCGACAAGATCGAGGCCAAGGCCACCGCCAAGCGCCTCGGCATCCCGGTCGTGCCGGGCTCGGACGGCGCCATCACCAACGAGGCGCAGGGGGCCAGGATCGCCAAGGAGATGGGCTTTCCCGTGCTCGTCAAGGCGGCAGCCGGCGGCGGCGGCCGCGGCATGAAGGTAGCGCGCACGGCCGAGGACCTCGACATCGCCATCAAGACGGCGCGCGCCGAGGCCAAGGCCGCCTTCGGCGACGACAGCGTCTACCTCGAGAAGTACCTGGAGAAACCGCGCCACATCGAGGTGCAGGTGTTCGGCGACGGCAGCGGCAACGCCGTGCATCTGGGCGAGCGCGACTGCTCGCTGCAGCGCCGGCACCAGAAGGTCATGGAGGAGGCTCCTTCCCCGGCGCTGAACGACGAGGCGCGCGCCAGGATCGGCTCCACCGTCGCCAAGGCCATGCAGAAGCTCAGGTATCGCGGCGCCGGCACGGTCGAGTTCCTCTACGAGGACGGCGACTTCGCCTTCATCGAGATGAACACGCGCCTGCAGGTGGAGCACCCCGTCACCGAGATGATCACGGGGCTCGACCTCGTCATCGAGCAGATCCGCATCGCCTCCGGCGCGCCGCTGTCCGTCTCCCAGAGCGACGTGACGATCTCCGGCCACGCCATCGAGTGCCGCATCAACGCCGAAAATGCCAGAACCTTCAGGCCCTCGCCCGGCACCATCACCTACTGGCATCCGCCTGGCGGCCTCGGCGTGCGCGTCGACAGCGGCGCCTACCAGGGCTATCGCATACCCCCCTACTACGACAGCCTGATCGGCAAGCTCATCGTGCACGGCAAGAACCGCAACGAGTGCCTGATGCGGCTCAAGCGCTGCCTGTCCGAGTTCGTCATCGAGGGCATCGAGACCACGATCCCCCTGTTCGCAGACTTGGTGAACCAGCCCGACATCGCCAACGGTGTCTACGACATCCACTGGCTCGAGAAATTCCTGCAAAAACCATAATGTGTTGAGAGGACTACCGGCCGAGTCCGCAATCGGCGAAGAAGGCTCATGGCGTCGCGCGACGACATCATCATCGAGATTACGCCGCAGGTGCTGCTCAAGGCCTACACGTGCGGCATCTTTCCCATGGCGGAAAGCGCCGACGATCCGGCCCTCTACTGGATCGAGCCGCAGCAGCGCGGCATCCTGCAGCTCGACAAGGTGCACGTGCCCAAGCGGCTCGCCCGCACCATCCGCCAGGGCGTGTTCGAGGTCCGCATCGACAGCGATTTCGAGGGCGTCATCGACGGCTGCGCGGCCTCCCGCGCCGGCCGGCGCACCACCTGGATCAACCGCAAGATCCGGGGGCTCTATCGCGATCTTTTCGACGCGGGATACTGCCACACCATCGAGACCTGGAGCGAAGGCAAGCTGGTCGGTGGCCTTTACGGCGTGGCGCTCAACGGCGCCTTCTTCGGGGAAAGCATGTTCTCCACCGCCCGCGACGCCAGCAAGGTGGCCCTCGTCTTCCTGTGCGCCCGCCTGCTGCACGGCGGCTTCACCTTGCTCGACACCCAGTTCGTCACCGAGCACCTGAAGCAGTTCGGCACCGTCGAGATCGACCGCGCCGAGTTCCACAAGCTGCTCGAGAAGGCCCTGGCCCGCCAGGCCGACTTCCACGCCCTCCCCACCGACGTGAGCCCGCAGTGGGTCCTCGACATCGTCCAAGCCCAGCAGCCCGCCACCGTGTGACGGGCCTGCGAGCGGCTCCGGTCCCTCGGCAAAATCGCACTTGAACTCATGGCCCGGACGCCCGAGGCTTGGCTAGCGCCGTCGGGCCTGCCGTCCCGGCGTTCCCTGCGTACCACCCTCCCGTCCCTTGAGGAGCCACCATGCCCGCAAGACCCAGCTACGCCGTCATCGGTGCGGGGATCGGCGGGCTGGCGCTGGCGGGGTTCCTTGCACGCAACGGCGTGAAGGTGAGGGTCTACGAGCAGGCCAAGGAGTTCCAGCGCATCGGCGCCGGCATTCAGATGAGCCCCAACGCCGTGCGCGTCCTGCGCGCGCTTGGCCTCGAGCCGGGCTTGCGCAAGCTCGCCTTCTATCCTCCCGCCTGGAGCCATCGCGTGTGGGACACGGGCGAGCACCTGGCTGACCTCACGTTCGGCGCCGAGGCGGAGGCTCGCTACGGTGCGCCCTACCTGCTGATGCACCGCGGCGACCTGCATGCGGCGCTGTTCTCTGCCGTGCCGGAGGAGCTCATTGCACGCGAGAAGAAGCTCCTCGGCATCGACCGCAATGGCGCTGGTGTCACCCTCAGCTTTGCCGATGGCACCTCGGCCGAGGCCGACGCCGTGATCGGCGCCGACGGCGTCCACTCGCGCGTGCGCGAGATCCTGCTCGGGCCGGAGAAGCCGAAGTTCACCGGCCGCGTCGCGCACCGCACGACCTTCCCGGCGGCGCTGATGGGCGAGTTCGCCGTCGACACCTGCACCAAATGGTGGGGACCGGACCGCCACATCGTCATCTATCCCGTCCGCGCCGAGCGCGAGGAGGTCTACTTCGTCACCAGCGTGCCGGACCCGACGTGGAACGTCGAATCCTGGTCGTCTCGCGGCGAGATGGGAGAGGTGCTGGCGGCGCTTGCGGGCTTCCACGAGGACGTGCAGCGCCTGTTGCGGGCCTGTCCGCAGGTGCACAAGTGGGCGCTGTTCGAGCGCGATCCGCTGCCCAGGTGGTGTGAAGGGCCGATCGCCTTGCTGGGCGACGCCTGCCATCCCATGACGCCCTACATGGCGCAGGGCGCAGCCAGCGCGCTGGAGGATGCCGCCATGCTCTCGCGCTGCATTGCGGGTGCGGACGATCCTGCCGAGGCGCTCTCGCGCTACGAGGCGACGCGCCACGCGCGCACCTCGCGCCTGCAGCTCACCTCGCGCCAGAACACCTGGGGCAAGGACACCGGAGTCGACCCGACTTGGGTCTACGGCTACGACGTCTGGCGCGCGCCGATTGCCGAGGCAGGCGCGCGCGTCTCCTGACCCGGCTCTTGCGGTCGAAGACGAGGCTACCGCGGCACGCGGCGGCGCCGGATGGGCTCGGAGTCGTCGGGATCGGCGGCCGCCGGCGGTGGTGCAACCGAGCCGGGTGCCGGAGCGGCCGGCGGCGGACGCTGGGCGGTGGCGCGCGGCTGCGAGCAGTCCGTCAGCCACACGTCGAAGACGGGATGCTCCACCGCATTGAGGCCGGGGCTGTCGGCGAACATCCAGCCCGAGAAGATCTTCTTCTGCTTGCCGTCGAGCTGGATCTCCTCGACCTCCACGAACGTGGTGGTCTTGGGCGGCTCGGTCGGCGCGCGCGAGTAGCACGCGCGCGGCGTCACCTTGAGGGCGCCGAAGGTGGCGGTCTGGTTGAGCGGCACCTCGAGGCGGGAGATCTTGGCCGTCACCTTGTCGAGAGCCGCAAATACGGCGACCGAGTTCTCGATCCGCTGGGCCGAGGCTGGAATAGCCGAGAGGACCAGCGCGCAGGCCCCGAGCACCAACCCGCGCCCCGATAGCCAAGGGCCCGATTGCACGCGCTGATGCCGAGTGTGCGCCATTGGCGAAGCCGGTTTGCTCTCAGCGATGTCCCGCGAATCCCGGATAGGAGGTGGGTCGAGAAACGTGGCGCCAGCGTGACAGCAAGGGAGCCTCAGCTCGGCTGCCAGGGCTTGTAGTCGCCGGTTGCGGGGGGGCGCCGGCCCTTGCCGAGGATGCTCCCCGGCGGGCGGTAGGCCTCGGGCGTGCCGGTCATGTTCATGCGATGCGGCTTCTCCCAGGGGCGGGGCTTGTAGTCCTCCTCGGTCGGCGGTGTGTCGACCGTGAAGTGCATCCAGCCGTGCCATTCGGGCGGTATCTGCGAAGCCTCGGCGAGGTCCTTGTAGATCACCCAGCGCCGCGGCACGCCGAGGGGGCCGATGCCCCGGCTCTGGACGTAGTAGCGGTTGCCCTGGGCATCTGTTCCGACCAGCTTGCCGCGGAACGCCGTGTAGAGTCGGTTCGACCAGGTGTTGCCGCCCCACCAGCTGAAGATCTCGCTGAAGATGCCCATGTGCGTCCGGCTGTTGGCGTGTCCAGTCGTGGGCTTATGGCACCCTCGCAGGCGCCCTGTCCATGGCAAGTCCGGCGCGGCAGAACTGCCACAGCCAGCCGGGGCTGAATCGGCATAGTGTTGGCGGCCTGGGGATATGCTGGGCATGTCCCGGGTATGCTGGTTCCGCGCGCAGGCAGCGGATGGGGCGCAAAACCCCGCAACGCCGCGCGATATCGGGCCATCGATCCACAGCCCCCGACAGCGCAAGCTCCTACCTACTACATTTAGTATGGGTGCCATCTACCACCCACCAGGGTTCGTAGCGTCCGATGGACGGCCGCCTCCGAATCGTCATAGTTTGATCATCACGGGCGCCGGCTGATCGGCTGGACCGCCCTTCAGTCAAAAATGAGCCGCAGGGGATTTTTCGGGCGGCCAGAGTCTTGAAGCGAGGCGGGAAGAAGAGCCCGCAGCGCCCTGTTCCACGCGTCTGTGGCGTCATCAAAAGACACACCCGGCGCGGCCAGTTCTGCATGCGCGCCCGAAACTCCAAGCGGGGGCAAGACCCATGCAGATCAAGCGGCGGTTCACGACGGCAGGAAAGTCGCCTTACGAGAAGATCCCGTTCCGCCGCGCCACGTCGGAAATCAAGAACCCGGACGGCTCCGTCGTTTTCAAGCTCGAGGGCTTCGCCGTGCCCGAGCATTGGAGCCAGGTTGCCGCCGACATCCTCGCCCAGAAGTATTTCCGCAAGGCCGGGGTCCCCGCGCGCCTCAAGCGCGTGGAGGAGACGCAGGTGCCCTCGTGGTTGTGGCGCTCGGTTGCCGATGCGCGCGCGCTCGCCGAGCGTCCCGAGGGCGACCGCTACGTCGGCGAGGCCGACGCCCGCCAGGTGTTCGACCGGCTCGCCGGTACCTGGACCTACTGGGGCTGGAAGGGCCGCTACTTCTCGAGCGAGGACGACGCCCGCGCCTTCTTCGACGAGCACCGCTACATGCTCGCCATGCAGTACGGCGCCCCCAACAGCCCGCAGTGGTTCAACACCGGGCTGCACTGGGCCTACGGCATCGACGGTCCGAGCCAGGGCCACTACTACGTCGATCACGAGACCGGCGTGCTGACGGCCTCGACCTCGGCCTACGAGCACCCGCAGCCGCACGCCTGCTTCATCCAGTCGATCGAGGACGACTTGGTCGGCGAAAGCGGGATCATGGACCTGTGGGTGCGCGAGGCGCGCCTCTTCAAGTACGGCTCCGGCACCGGCTCCAACTTCTCCAAGCTGCGCTCCGAGAACGAGAAGCTCTCGGGCGGCGGCAAGTCGTCGGGCCTCATGAGCTTCCTCAAGATCGGCGACCGCGCGGCCGGCGCCATCAAGTCAGGCGGCACCACGCGGCGGGCGGCCAAGATGGTGGTGGTCGACATCGACCATCCCGACATCGAGGCCTACATCGAGTGGAAGGTGAAGGAGGAGCAGAAGGTCGCCGCCCTCGTCACCGGCTCCAAGATCTGCCAGCGGCGGCTCAAGGCCATCATGAAGGCCTGCGTCAACTGCGAGGCCGATGGCGACGACTGCTTCGATCCCGCCAAGAACCCCGCGCTCAAGCGCGCCATCAAGGAAGCACGGCGCGACCTCGTGCCCGACAACTACGCCCGCCGCGTCATCCAGTTCGCGCGCCAGGGCTACAAGGAGATCGAGTTCGCCACCTACGACACCGACTGGGACAGCGAGGCCTACCTCACCGTCTCGGGCCAGAACTCCAACAACTCGGTGCGCGTGACGGACGAGTTCCTGCAGGCGGTGGAGGCCGATGGCGAGTGGGCGCTGACGGCGCGGCTCGGCGGCCGCACGGTCAAGACGCTCAAGGCCCGCGACCTGTGGGAGCGGGTGGGCCACGCGGCCTGGGCCTCGGCCGATCCCGGCATTCAGTTCCACACCACCATCAACGACTGGCACACCTGCCCGAAGTCCGGGCCGATCCGCGCGTCGAACCCGTGCTCGGAGTACATGTTCCTCGACGACACCGCCTGCAACCTCGCCTCGCTCAACCTGATGCTGTTCAGGCACACCCGCGCCGAAGGCGCACAAGCGAGCGAAGCTCGCTCTGGCCCTGCCGGGCCGGGGGACAAGCGCTTCGACGTTGCCGCCTTCGAGCACGCCTGCCGCCTGTGGACGATTGCGCTCGAGATCTCGGTGCTGATGGCGCAGTTCCCGTCCAAGAAGATCGCGGAGCTTTCGTACCGCTACCGCACGCTGGGGCTGGGCTTTGCCAACATCGGCGGTCTGCTGATGGCGTCGGGCATCCCCTATGACAGCCGCGAGGGTCGCGCCATCTGCGGCGCCATCTCGGCGATCATGACGGGCGTCGCCTATGCCACCTCCGCCGAGATGGCCAAGGAGCTGGGACCCTTCCCCGGCTTCGAGCCCAATCGTGCCGATATGCTGCGCGTGATCCGCAACCACCGCCGCGCCGCCTATGGCCACCAGGACGGCTACGAGAAGCTCGCCACCTCCCCGGTGCCGCTCGACACGGCCGCCTGCACCGACGACGCGCTGGTGGAAGCGGCCAAGCGCGCCTGGGATCAGGCGATCGCGCTCGGCCAGGAGCATGGCTACCGCAACGCCCAGTCGACCGTGATCGCGCCCACCGGCACCATCGGCCTCGTCATGGACTGCGACACCACCGGCATCGAGCCCGACTTTGCGCTTGTGAAGTTCAAGAAGCTCGCCGGCGGCGGCTACTTCAAGATCATCAACCAGGCCGTCCCGGAGGCCTTGCGCACGCTTGGCTACGGCGAGGCCGAGATTGCGGAGATCGAAGCCTATGCCGTCGGCCACGGCACGCTCGCTCAGGCGCCCGCCATCAATCATGCCACGCTCAAGGGCAAAGGCTTTACCGATCCCGTGCTGCGCAAGCTCGACGAGGCGCTCAAGACCGCCTTCGATATCAAGTTCGCCTTCAACCGCTGGACGCTCGGCGAGCCGTTCCTGACGGGCACCCTCGGGATCGCGGCAGAGAAGCTGATGGACCCGGCGTTCGACCTGCTCGTCCACCTCGGCTTCTCCAAGAAGGACATCGAGGCCGCCAACGAGCACGTGTGCGGGGCCATGACGCTCGAAGGCGCGCCGCATCTGGCCGACGAGCACCTGCCGGTGTTCGACTGCGCCAGCCCCTGCGGGCGCAAGGGCAAGCGCTCGCTTTCGGCGGAGAGCCACATCCGCATGATGGCGGCGAGCCAGCCGTTCATCTCGGGCGCCATCTCCAAGACCATCAACATGCCCAACGACGCGAGCGTGGAGGACTGCAAGGCCTCCTACATGCTGTCCTGGCGCCTGGCGCTCAAGGCCAACGCGCTCTACCGCGACGGCTCCAAGCTGTCCCAGCCGCTCAATGCGCAGCTGCTGGCCGATGACGCCGACGAGGCCGAGGACATCGCCGAGCAGCTCGCCGCGGACAAGCCGATGGCGGCACGCGCGGCGGTGGCGGCGGAGCGGATCGTGGAACGCATCGTCGAGCGGGTGCGCCAGCGCGAGAAGCTGCCCAACCGGCGGAAGAGCTACACGCAGAAGGCGACCGTCGGCGGCCACAAGGTCTACCTGCACACGGGCGAGTACGAGGACGGGAGGCTCGGCGAGATCTTCATCGACATGCACAAGGAAGGCGCCGCCTTCCGCTCGTTGATGAACAATTTCGCCATCGCCATCTCGCTCGGCCTGCAGTACGGCGTGCCGCTCGAGGAGTACGTCGACGCCTTCACCTTCACGCGCTTCGAGCCGGCGGGGCTGGTGCAGGGCAACGACACCATCAAGAACGCCACCTCGATCCTCGACTACATCTTCCGCGAGCTGGCGGTGTCCTATCTCGGCCGCAACGACCTTGCCCACGTCGACCTGAGCGAGGTTGCCAACACCGGGCTCGGCTCCTCGGAAGAGGAGCTGGAGGAGGACCAGGCGCCGCCGCCGGCCGCCAAGTACCTTTCGCGCGGTCTGCTGCGCGGGCAGGAGGGACGCGTGCTGGCGCTGCGCTCCACCACCAGTGCGGTTGCCATGGCCGCGACCCAGGACGATCCGGCAAGTCCCGTCGCATCGCTGCAGGCGAGCTTGCGCCAGGAAGTGGCGACGACCTTCGTCAGGCCCGAAGTGGCCCGCATGGAGACGGCGATGGCCGAGCTGGCAGCCGTGCAGCAAGGCGTGGCGGAGGTCATCGCCGCCAGGCCGGTCAAGGCGAAGAAGGAGGCCAACGTCGCCGAGCTGGCGCGGCAGCTCGCCGAGCAGCTAGACCAGCGCGCCAAGGCCCGTTTCGCCAAGGAGAACCTGGAGCTCAACCGGGCCGCGGAGGCGCGCGTCAAGGGCTACGAGGGCGAGAGCTGCCGCGAGTGCGGCAACTTCACCCTGGTCCGCAACGGCACCTGCCTCAAGTGCGACACCTGCGGCGGCACCAGCGGCTGCAGCTGAGCGACCACCACCGCAGAAGTCGCCTCGTTCCATCCCGGCTCCGTGACGCACGCCAGCGTCACGGAGTTCGTCCCACCGCGGGTCTACGGTTTTCCGGGAAGATGCTCGCGAAGGGCCTTTGCCACGTCTTCCTCCCAGTATCGGAGGTGGCCTCCAGCAGGCATCCGGATGTTCTCAGGGAAATCTGGCGTCGGGCCGCTGATTGTCGTTCCGACGGGATCGTCCGCTCGATAGATGTTCAACCATTTTACGCGCTTGTCCGCTGCCAAGTCCTTCAGGCCCGTCTCGGAGAACGCGCCGTAGTCCCTGGGGAAGTAGTGCTGGTAGATGTGCGTGATGGGCGATCCGAACGTGAGGATGGTCATGCTCGCCACGAGCTCGCTGAGCGGTTTGCGGTGTTCGGTCAGCTGCTTACTCCAGATTCCGTGCATCAGCGCATCCACGGTGATCACAGTGCCCTGGCTGTGGGCGATGATGAGCAGATGTGGGCGGTCTCCGTCCCGGATCAGCTTGTCGAGGGTCTCGTAGAACCTGCTGCTGATGCTGCGGCGGATCGGATAGGATCGCTTGGGGTCTACGAAGTGGTTCACCACGTCCATGGCGATATCGAGACCCAGGCGCAATTCTTTGCCGAACAGCACCACCAACAGCACAAGGGCGACAAACAGTGCCGGTGGGATCAGTTGGTAGGGCACAAACTCGTACTGTTTCGGAAAGAGGTTCAGCAGGAAGTCCTTGCCGAGGAAGATGAGAATGAAGAGCGAGGTCGCGCCGATCACGGTGAATTGGAAGAACTCTGACACGATCAATCGCGAGTAAGCGGCTTCCGCGTTCATCTTGTCGCGAACGGAGCTGCCTGCCGCGGAAGGCCGCTGGCGCACCTTTCGCAGTGTGAGCGCCACCACCGCGCCGATGGCGACCACCACGACCCAAACTCCGAAGGCCAGCTCGTACCAATATATCTTGAACTTCTCGAGCCCCCAAAGCTGGATGAGCCGCGTGAAGAAGTCGATCGTCTCCAGCAGCATTGCCGTGGCGATGATGAACAGGATGGAGATCGTGACCACCAGGAACATGGCCCGGGCTCTCTCGTGGCTGCCAACGGCCCAGGTGGCAAAGGCCAGCACGATGTAGATCAGCACCAGCGCGGCGCTGATGAAGAATGCGACGTCGCCGGCGAACTCGTTGAGCGCGATATAGCGGCCGATGCCAGTAAGCTTCACCTCGTTGGGACAGGCTCCGGGTCTAGGCGTGCCCTCCTCGATCGGCGTGTTGGCAACGATCACGTCGCACACGGCTTTGCCGACATCCAGGCGTCCGTTGCCGATATCGCGAAAAATGCCGACCAGACCCCAGTTCTCCCCCTTGTGGGTAGTGACGCAGCCGTTGAACCAATCGGTGACCGGCTGCAAGGCGAATGCGCCCGACAGCAGGACGCAGATCGTGAACGCGAGCGTGAAGTCCCAGGGCTGCGGCCGGATGCGGTGCGGCTGGCGAAGAATAAGCCACGCGGTTGCGGAGAGGCCTGCAAGCACGCCGGCTGCCACCAGCCACAGGAACAGCGTACGATCGGTCGTGAGAAAGTCTCCGGACAGCGGATCCACGCCCCTTACCTTGATCCACAGTGCCATGGGCACGGCCAGGGCGAGTGCCACAAGGTGCAACGGCAGTACGACCCATCGCACCAGGGCGAAGGGAATCGTCGGAAGGATCCTGGTGAACTTGCTCGTGGCCTCGAGCGTCCGGCTGTTGACGTAGACCGCGCCGTAGAGGTTGATGCACAGGGCCATCAGCATGTCGGTAACGGTGCCGCGCACCAGCGAAAGGTCGCCCCAGAAAACCTCGGCGACCCTGGCTTGCCCGCCGGCGAATCTCCACGTTTGCATGGGCGGCGGAACCTCATCGGGCTTGGGCGACGGGCCAGGCTCCTCGACGCGCTGAAAATCCTTCTTCACGAGTTGAACGGCGTCGCAGACGTTCTTCCTCGTGTCACCGGGTTCGGGCGTGCCGATTCCATGCACGATCGCAATCGCCCAATCCTTATTTTCCCTGGTGGAAATGCCCTCTGCCATACTGCCCCCAAGAAAATCAGATCAAACTATACGTCTGGGATACTACGCGGGAGACTGCGGGCGGCAAAGCAGCTCCGCCGATGTTCCGAGGTAGAACGCACGCGGCGTCGGCAGGCTTGCCGGCTCGTCGCTCGCCGATCCCCGAAAGGTCCCATTGACTCTGACACGCATGACACTTATGTGATGGCGCCAACCGGGGGCGGCCCAGCTCCAGGTGCAGCGGCACAGTCGGTCGCGTAACGAATTCGCAAAGTTTCGGATCTCTCAAAAGGGGGCAGGTCATGGAACTCTCGGATTACGAGCTCGTGCGCTATCCCTCCGGTCAACTCGTCCTCATCAAGAGCGGCACCAACGCCCAGGGGCTTCCGGCCTCGGGTCCCAAGGACGTCATCGGCTCGTTCACCGACGAGGCCGAGGCCCGGAGCGCGCTGGCGCGCCTGGTAGCTCCCGTGCAGGCGAGCCCGGCATCGGCGCTCGTAGCCCTGCGCCGTTGAAAACGGCATAGGCCGTTAGCACGCATCCCCGAATCGGTATTTGTTGCGCGCTGAGTGCGGCAGGCGATGTCCTGCATCCTGCGCGCACAAGTGAGCGAATTCGGGGGACGCCATGCCTGCGAGCGCCGAGCCGCTGCATCCGAGCCTGCACCTCATCGAGGACCATCTCGACGCGGCGCTCGCCATGGGCGAGGACCTGCTGACCGAGAAAGTGGCGCTGCTCCAGCCGACCCAGCCGCTGACGATGGCGCGGCTGGTGCGGCAGAACCGCGAACTCGCCGAGTTCCTCGTCACCGTGCGCACGTTGGAGCTGAGCTTGATCACGCGGCTGCTGCAGGCGCGCCGGCACGCCGAGGAGCTGCGGCGCCGCGAGCTGCGGCTCAAGCCGCTGATCGCGCTCTTCGTTGCGGGCACCGCGCCGCTCGTCGATGCCGCGGCGGAGCTCGGCGACACCACCACGCGCGACTTCGAGACCGGCGACACGGCCTCCGCCTTCCTGCGCAGCCGGGGCCTGATCGCGCCCGACGCTGCGGGCCTCGAGCGTCTCTCCCAGCTCGCCGTCGGCGAGGACTACCTGGTGGCCGAGCGCATCCGTCTCGGCACGCTGCTGGATCTCGTCGCCACCTTCCTCGACACGCTCGACGTGCTCTACGACCTTCCCGGCGAGCGCGCCGCGGGCAGCCTACCCGCCGCAGTCGGGAGCGTGGTGCCCGCGGAATCGGGCCGCGCGACTTGAGGCTCAGATGAGATCGTCGAGATTGCGGGCCGCATGCACGACACGCACGATCTCGACGCCGTCGCCGACGATCCGGTAGAGGATGAGATAGCTGCCGTAGGGGAAGTAGCGCAGATCGCTGCGCAACCCAGGGCGCGCGCGTCCCATCATCGGGTGGCGGCCGAGAGCTTCGAGTTTTGATGTCAGCAGCTCGATGAAGCGACGGGCATTTTCCGGACTATCGTCGGCGATGTAGTCGCCAATCTCCTCCAGATCGGCTTCTGCCCGCGGCGATAGCTGGTAGCTCATGCGACCTTGCGCGATCGCTTCTTGCCGTTCTTCGCCTTTTCGAGCGCGGCGTACTTGGCGCGCAAGCGCTCCATGACCGCAGGACCATCCACAGCCCGCCCGCTGGCGATGCCCTCGTCCCACAACCGGGCGATGCGCTCACCTTCGAGGCGGCGCATCTCCTCCTTCAGCTCCCACTCGCGCAGGGCCGTGCGGATCACCTCGCTGGTCGAGGCGTAGTCGCCGCGGTCGATCGCAGCCTTGATCTTGGCGTGCTGCTCGCGTGTGATGGCGACGGAGATTTTGTCGATCTTGCTCATGGTATGACTGAGTAGCATGAAGTGCGACCAGATGCCAGCGGGCGAACGGAGGGATGGCGCCCATGAAGCTCTACGTGACGATGACCTCGCCCTATGCGCGGCTGGCGCGCATCGTGGTGCATGAGAAGGGCTTGGCGGGGCGCGTCGAGATCGTGGCCGCCAGGACGCGCGCGCCCGGCAGCCCCTACTACGCCGTCAACCCATCGGGACGCGTGCCCTACCTCGGGGCCTCGAGGACAGCCAGGTCGTCTGCGCCTATCTCGACGGTCTCGACGCGAGCCCGCGCTTTCATCCGGCCTCCGACCCGGATTGGTCGCATCGCCGGCTCGAAGCCTACGGCCGCAGCCTTCTCGACGGCATCGCCGTGTGGGCGCGCGAGAAGTCCCGGCCGGAGAGCGAGCGCTCGCCGACCACCCTGGCGCACGAGGGGGCGCGCGCCCCGCGCATCGCGGATTTCTTCGAGGCCCAGGTGGCCCATCCGCTGATGCAGGGCCCGCTCAACATGGCGCAGCTGGTGCTCGCCGTGGCGGTGGACACCGCACGCCTGCGCGGCATGGGCGACCTCACCGAGGGCCGGCCGAAGCTCTCGGCATGGGCGGCCCGCATGTCGGAGCTGCCCTCGATGCGGGCCACGGCGCCGCCGAAGTAGACAGCGGCTACTCCGCCGCTTCCATCATAGCGGGCTCGACCTTCGCCGCGCAGAACCGGAGCGAAGCGGAGCCCCGGACAGCGTAGCTGATCCGGGGTCCAGCCTCACTCCGCCGCTTCCATCATCACCACGCGCTCGACCTTCGCCGCGCAGAATTTGAACTCGGGGATCTTGCCCATCGGGTCGAGCTGCGGGTTGGTCAGCAGGTTGGCGGCGGCTTCCGCGAAGCAGAACGGGATGAACACCATCCCCTCCGCCACGTCGCGGTCGGCGCGGGCCTTGATCACGACCTCGCCTCGCCGCGTCGACACCTTGACGAAGCCGCCGGGTGGAACGCCGAGTTTGTCCATCTCGCGCGGGTTGAGGCCGGCGATCGCCTCGGGCTCGAGCGAATCCAGGTTGGAGGCGCGCCTGGTCATCGAGCCCGTGTGCCAGTGCTCGAGCAGGCGCCCGGTCGTCAGCACGAGCGGATACTCGGCGTCGGGCAGCTCGTCGGGGGGCACGAGGTCGGCCGGCACGATCTTGGCGCGGCCCGACTTGGTGGGGAACGAGTTGGCGAAGATGATCTCGTTGCCGGGCTTGTCGGGTGCGTCGCAGGGGTAGGTGACGGCATCCTCGCGCACGAGCCGCTCCCAGGTGATGTTGTTGAGCGACGGCATCATCTGCGCCATCTCGCCGAACACCTCGGACGCGTCCTTGTAGGCCCAATTCAGGCCGACGCGCTGGGCGATCTCCTGGATCAGCATCCAGTCCTGTCGCGCCCAACCCGGCGGGGAGATCACGGGTCGCGCGATCTGCACCTGGCGGTTGGTGTTGGTGAAGGTGCCCCACTTCTCGGCGTGCGCCGCGGCCGGGAGGGTCACGTCGGCGTGCCAGGCGGTCTCGGTGAGGAAGAGGTCCTGCACCACGAGATGCTCCAGGTGCGCCAGCGCCTCGCGCGCATGGCTGACGTCAGGGTCCGACATCGCGGGGTTCTCCCCCATGATGTACATGCCCTTGATCACGTCGTCGTGGATCGCATGCATGATCTCGACCACGGTGAGACCCTTCTTGGGGTCGAGCTTGGTGCCCCAGAACTCCTCGTAGCCGCCGCGGATGGAGGCGTCCTCCACCGACTTGTAGTCGGGGAACACCATCGGGATGAGGCCCGCGTCGGAGGCGCCCTGCACATTGTTCTGCCCGCGCAGGGGGTGCAGGCCGGTACCGGGGCGGCCGACCTGACCGGTCACGAGGGCGAGCGCGATCAGGCAGCGCGCGTTGTCGGTGCCGTGCGTGTGCTGCGAGATGCCCATGCCCCAGAAGATGAGGGAGCGCTCGGAGCGGGCATAGAGGCGCGCGACCTCGCGGATGGTGGCGGCAGGGATGCCGCAGACGGGCTCCATCTTCTCCGGTGTGAAGTCGGCGACTTTGGCCTTGAGCGCCTCGAAGCCCTCGGTGTGCGCCTGCACGTACTGGATGTCGACCATGCCCTCGGCGACGATGACGTTGAGCATGGCATTGAGCAGCGCCACGTCGCGTCCTGGCTTGAACTGCAGGATGTGGCTGGCGTAGCGGGAGATGCCCTGGCTCTGACCGCGCGGGTCGGCAACGATCAGCTTGGCGCCGCGCTTGGCCGCGTTCTTGAGGAATGTGGCGGCGACGGGATGGTTCTCGGCGGGGCGCGCGCCGATGACGATGATGCAGTCGGAGTCCTTGGCCGCCGTGAACGGGGCCGTCACGGCGCCCGAGTTGAGACCCTCCATCAGCGCGGCGACCGAGGACGCGTGGCAGAGCCTGGTGCAGTGGTCGACGTTGTTGGTGCCGAAGCCCTGGCGGATCAGCTTCTGGAAGAGGTAGGCCTCCTCGTTGGAGCCCTTGGCCGAGCCGAAGCCGGCAATCGCCTTGCCGCCGTCGCGGGCGTGGATCGCCTTGAGGCCGGAGGCCGCCTTGCCGAGCGCCTCCTCCCAGGTCGCCTCGCGGAAGTATTTGTCGATCTCGCTGCGGCGGATCTGCATGCTGCCGCTCTTGGGTACCCCATCGCGCCGGATCAGCGGCTTGGTCAGGCGGTCGGGGTGATGGATGTAGTCGAAGCCGAAGCGGCCCTTGACGCACAGCCGGCTGTTGTTGGCGGGCCCGTCGCGGCCGTCGACGTAGAGGATCTTCTCGTCCTTGACGTGCACCGTGGTCTGGCAGCCCACCCCACAGTAGGGGCAGAGTGTGTCGACGGACTTGGTCTCGAAGTTGACGCGCCGCCCCGCGATGTCGAGCAGGCTCTTCTCCATCAGCGCGCCGGTCGGGCATACCTGCACGCACTCGCCGCAGGCGACGCAGGTCGATTGCCCCATGCCCGCATCGAAGTCGAACACCACCTTGGCGCCGTGGCCGCGGTAGGCCATGCCGATGACGTCGTTGGCCTGCACCTCGCGGCAGGCGCGCACGCACAGCCCGCAGTTGATGCAGGCGTCGAGGTTGACGGCGATGGCCGAGTGCGTGGTGTCGGCGATGGGCTTGGCATCGCGCGGGAAGCGGCTGGTGGGCGTGACGCCCATGGCGTCGACCCAGTTCCAGAAGCTCGACTTGGGATCGTGGCTCGCCTCGCGCTGCGGCTGGTCGGCCATCAGCAGCTCGAACACCATCTGTCGCGACTTCTTGGCGCGCTCGCTCGCCGTCTTCACCTTCATGCCGGCGGCGGCCTTCCTCTGGCATGAGGCGGCCAGCACGCGCTCGCCCTCGACCTCCACCATGCAGGCGCGGCAGTTGCCGTCGGCGCGATAGCCGGGTGCCGGATGCCAGCACAGGTGCGGGATCTTGGTGCCGTGCCGCTGGGCGACCTGCCAGATGGTCTCGCCGGCGTCGGCCTCGACCTCGCGTCCGTCGAGGGTGAAGGTGATCTTCTGGGTCATTGCCTGTCTTGCCGCCCGGTCGGTTCTCAGTGCTTGTGGCTGCCGCGGTAGCCGCGCAGCTCGGTATATCGCGCGCGCTGCCCGGGCGTCAGCAGAGGGGTCACCTCGAGGTGTGCGTTGAGATGGGAGAGCCTCACCTCACCGAGCAGCCGATTGGCCTCCGCGACGCGGGCGGCGATGATTGCGGGATCGGCCCCCTCGGAGCGAAATGCTGCATCGATCGCGCGCTCCGCCTCCACATACTTGCGACCGAGATCGGCCGCCCTGGCCTTCATGCGTTGAAGGGCAAGCTCCACCTCGCGGCGCTGGCTGGCCGTCAGCCCCAGCTCCCTCTCGAGCTCGAGCAGATGCATGGGGCCCGGATAGCCGTTGAGCTCCGCCGCCTTGGCGAGGCCCATCCCGCGCCCCTCCAGGAAGCCGTTGAGCTCCTCGGGCGACAGGCTCGTCACTGCGCGCACCTGCTGTCCTGCGTAGGGCTGCGCGGGATGGTGCGCGTGATGCTGGGCCAGGACCACGCCGCCCGCCAGCGCCACGATGGAGAACGCGATTGCCCAGAGGCCCACGGTGCTGGAGTGACCCGGCCCGGATCGGTCGCTCATCGCTATTCCCCTCGGTTCTTCAGTTCGATCTCGACGAAAGCATACTCGAAGTCGTTGGCGTTGATCACGTTATGGTGCACGCCTGCCTTGCGGAAATAGGAGACCCCCTGCTTCAGGTCGGCGAAGCTTTCCTCGCCCGTGGGCGACACGAGCTTGAGCCGCCCGTTTCCGCCCGGCACCACCACGTAGTCCATCTGGTGGACGTGCTCGCCGGTCTCAGCGCCCGGGGCGAATCGCCATTCGGTGACCCGCACACGCTCGTTGTCGACCTGCACTGTTGGCACGGCTTTCGGATGCGAGGTCACCGCAGATCCTCCGGGAAGTACTTGAGCACGCAGCGCACCGGGTTGGGGGCGGCCTGGCCCAGGCCGCAGATCGAGGCGTCCGCCATAACCTGCGAGAGGTCCCCCAACAGGTCAGGGTTCCAGTCCCCCGCGCTCATGAGCTTGACGGCCTTCTCGGTGCCGTTGCGGCAGGGGGTACACTGGCCGCAGCTCTCGTCCTCGAAGAAGCGCATCAGGTTGAGGGCCACGGCCTTCATGTCGTCCTTGTCGGAGAGGATCACCACGGCGTGGCTGCCCACGAAGCAGCCGTGCTTCTCGAGCTGGCCGAAGTCGAGGGGGATGTCGGCCATGTAGGCCGGCAGGATGCCGCCCGAGGCGCCGCCCGGCAGGTAGCCCTTGAAGTGGTGGCCGTCGGCCATGCCGCCGGCGAGCTCGATCAGGTCGCGGCACGTGGAGCCGGCGGCGGTCAGCACGACGCCCGGCTTCTTGACGCGCCCCGACACCGAGTAGGAGCGCAGGCCCTTGGCGCCGTTCCTGCCCTGGCCCGCGAACCAGGCCGCGCCCTTCTCCAGGATCGCAGGCACCCAGTAGAGCGTCTCGATGTTGTTGACGAGCGTCGGCCGGCCGAAGATGCCGACCTGGGCCACATACGGCGGGCGATGGCGCGGATAGCCGCGCTTGCCCTCGATCGACTCGATCATGGCGCTCTCCTCGCCGCAGATGTAGGCGCCGGCGCCGCGGCGGACGTGGACCCGGGTGTGCTTGGAGAGGCCCGCCGCCTCGAGCCTGGGGAGCTCGGCCGCGAGGATCTTCAGCACGGCCGGATACTCGTCGCGCATATAGATGAAGACCTGCTCGGCCTCCACGGCCCAGGCCGCGATCAGCATGCCCTCCAGGAACTTGTGCGGCTCGCTCTCGAGGTAGATGCGGTCCTTGAAGGTGCCGGGCTCGCCCTCGTCGCCGTTGACGGCCATCAGCCGCGGCCCCTTCTCGGCGCGCACCAGGCCCCATTTGCGCCCCGTCGGAAAGCCCGCGCCGCCGAGACCGCGCAGGCCTCCGTCAGAGAGCGTTGCGATCACGTCTTCTGCTTTGCGCGTGCCGGAGAGGCAGGAGCGCAACATGGCGTAGCCACCGGCCTTCACATAGGCGTCGTAATTCTGAAAGGGCGGCATGTGCGGGTGCACGTCCCGGCGCCGGGCGAGCTCCTCGAGCTTCGCCGGCGTGGCATGGTCAACGTGATGATGTCCGACCTCGGCCGCAGGCGCCGTGTGGCAGGAGCCGATGCAGGGCGCCCGCACGACCCTGGCTCCAGGAAGGCCTACACGCTGCAGGTCGCTCAACAGCTGATCGGCACCGGCCAGCATGCAGCTCAGGCTGTCGCAAACACGGATCGTCACGGCTGGCGGGCGCGGCTCGCCGTCGGCCACCACGTCGAAATGGGCATAGAAGGTTGCGACCTCGTAGACCTCCGCCATCGGGATCCTGAGGGCCTCGGCGAGCGCTTGCATGTGACCCTCGGGCAGGCAGCCCTCCTTGTCCTGAATGACGTGGAGATACTCGATCAGCAGCGCTCGCTCGTAGGGCCCGTCTCCGAGCAGCGCCTTGACGGCCGCGACCTCGTCCTGGCGCAGCACGCGTCCGCGCGGAAACGGTGCGGCCTTGCGCCGCCCGGAGCCCGGGTGCACCGAGCGGGCGTCGGTCCGCCCGCTCGTTGTGTGGTTCGCTCCTGCGACGTCGTTCATTCCCAGCTTCCGCCTCAGTCTATGTGCTTGCGAAGTGCCGCAGTCGTTGGCATACCATATACCTGAATGCCGATGTCGGGTCGAGCGCGGCACAGATAGAGGTGATGGGGCCATCGGCATGCGACAAGGCGACCGACCTCGCTGTCAACTCTCGGCAGCACGATGATCTTGCAGCGCGCGACGGCTGTGCACCATAGTGCGCGGGCGCGCAACCGCTGAGGCATGCGGCTAACCCGTCGCAGCGCAGACAAATCCGGGCCGGGTGATGCAGCGGGCCCCAAAGGGGTGAGGAGCGAGGAAGCACTAGATGGTCGTACTTTCGAGCCTGGGGGACCAGTGGCTGCTGTGGATGGATGCAGTGTTCGGGGACCATGCGGGCACAGCGCTCGCAGTTCTCCGGATCATCGGCATCAACATCGTTCTATCCGGCGACAACGCCGTCGTCATCGCGCTCGCCTGCCGTGCCCTGCCGAAACGCCAGAGGATGATCGGAATCTTTCTCGGCGCGGGCGCCGCGGTCGTGTTGCGCATCATTTTTACCGTGCTGGTGCAATACCTGCTGGACGTGCCGTGGCTGCAGCTTGCCGGCGGGCTGCTGCTGTTCTGGATCGCGATCAAGCTGTTGGTCTCGGAGGAAGCGAGCGAGGACAGCGTCTCGGCGGGCGCCTCGCTGTTCGAGGCGGTCAAGATCGTGGCCATTGCCGACATCGTCATGAGTCTCGACAACGTGCTGGCTATCGCAGGGGCTGCCAAGAGTGCGCCTCCTGACCTGCAAATCTGGCTGATCATCACCGGCCTGCTCATCAGCATTCCGCTGGTTGTATTCGGAGCAAGCCTGATCGTGGACCTGCTGTCGCGCTTTCCCATCCTGGTCTGGGTGGGAGCGGCGCTGCTGGGCTGGATTGCGGGCGAGCTGATGGTCAGCGACCGGGTCACCCTGCTGCAGATGCAGGAATGGAGCCCGGCCTTGGTGGCTCCCGCGGCCGACAGCTCGATCGGGATCAAGGCCAGCAAGATGGTGCTCTACTCGGCCGCCGTGGCGGGCGTGCTGATCGTGCTGCTGGCTGGCAGGCTGCTGCAGAAACCGCGGCATACCGAGAGCTCGCGCGGTCCTGCCGAATAGGTTCGATCCCAGGTGAAGTCTTGGCGTGCGCCCTCCCGTCTCGGGGGCGCACGCTCTCCTCGCGTCCTCAGTAGCCGAGCCAGGCCTCGAGCGGCCCCTTGGGCAGGGGCACGAGGAACCATTTCTCGAACATGAGGAACAGAGCGACGGGCACCGCGATCCCCACGCCCAAGGCTTTGAGCGGGTTCTCGCGACCGATCAAGATCATGAACGCGATGATGAAGAGGCCGGACGCCACGTAGATCCCGAGCCCAGGCACATTGATCGGCCCCACCGAGATGCCGCCGATCAGCGCCACATAGATGAGGCTCGGAACCAGCACAGCGAGGACGCGGCTGAAGGGACGTGCCGAAACGAAAATCTCGCCGGCCCCGCGCCCGAGTACCGCTGACGCCAGATTGACCAGGCTCGATATCCCCAGGATCACCGCGACATAGAAGGGAAAGTAGCCCGGCGCGGGCCCTTCACCCTCGCGCCAATTGAACCCGAGTCGCGTGCTGTCGAAGATCACGATGCCGCAGACCGCCAGGAGGATGATGGCGACCACGATGTCCATGCCCCGGTTCGTTGCGAGGGTAGGGCTGTCGTCGGCGTCGTTGTCTTGCATCTGCTCGATCTCGGGCGCTGGTCGTAAAACGGAAGGGGCCGGCATGGCCGGCCCCGGATCGCTCTCCTACTTGCCGGGCGCGAGGAAGCCCGCCTCCTTCATCAGGTCGTGATGCTGCTTGTCGGCCGCCTCGACCCACTTGGCGTACTGGTCGCCCGACATGAAGGTCTGGTTGAAGGCGCCCTGCTGCATGAACTGCTTCCAGTCGTCGGTCGCCATCACCTTCTTGAAGAGGTCGACGTAGAAGGCGGTCTGCTCGGGCTTCACGCCGGGGGCCATGAAGATGCCGCGCAGCATCTGGTACTGCGTGTCGACGCCGGCCTCCTTGCAGGTCGGGATGTCGGACCACGCCATGTCGGCCGTGACCTTGTCCTTGTAGGTGCTGCGCTGCGCGTCGAAGATGCAGAGCGGTCTCAGCGCGCCGGCCTTCCACTGCGAGACGGCCTCGATCGGGTTGTTGACGCTCGAGTTGACGTGCTTGCCGACGAGCTGCGTGGCGACCGTGCCGCCGCCGCCGTAGGGCACGTAGGTGAACTTCTTGGGCGCCGTGAGCTTCTCGAGCGCCACCGTGATGATCTGGTCCTCCTGCTTGGACCCCGTGCCGCCCATCTTGAAGCTCTTGTCGTCGCCGGCCTTGACGGCCTCGATGTACTCCTTGGCGGTCTTGTAGGGCGCGTCGGCGGGGACCCACAGGATGAACTGGTCCAGTGCCAGCATCGCTACCGGCGTCATGTCCTTCCAGCTGAAGGGCACGCCGGTCGCATAGGGCGTCGTGAACAGATTCGAAAGCGTGATGATGAGGGTGTGTGGGTCGCCGTTCGCCTTCTTGACCTCGAGGAAGCCTTCGGCACCGGCGCCGCCGCCCTTGTTGAGCGTGATCATCGGCTGCTTCATCAGGTTGTTCTTGGCGACCACGCCCTGGATGAAGCGCGCCATCTGGTCCGCGCCGCCGCCGGTCCCGGCGGGGATGATGAACTGCACGGGCTTGGTGGGCTCCCATGCCTGCGCATTGGCTTGTGACAGGGGCGATACGGCCACGGCGGCTGCCGCCAGCAATGTCACGGCTGCGATGCCCCGACCGAGCCGGGGCCTTGTCTTTGCTTGCACCGTTGCTGTTTGCTGCATGGTTTTCTCCCTAGTTCTTTTGCGCTTGAGTGCGCCTTCTATCTCCCGCGATCGACTACGGCGGCACCCGCCGAAGCAGTCGCGGCTCGCTGCTTCTTGGGGCCCAGCTTCTCCATGAGCCAGCTGGCCAGCGGCCACAACAGCAAGATCATGCCCAGCGTCATGATCGTGCCGACCAGCCAGTTCGACCAGAAGATCGTGAGGCTGCCCTGCGAGCCCAGCATGGCCTGTCGGAACGACTCCTCGGCCTTGTCGCCGAGCACGATCGCCAGCACCAGCGGCGGCAGAGGGTAGCCGAGCTTCTGGAACACGTAGCCGATCACGCCGAAGCCCAGCATCATCCACACGTCGAACATGGAGTTGTGCACCGTGTAGGCGCCGACCGCGCAGATCACGAGAATGACCGGCGCGATGATCGAGAACGGCACCCGCAGGATGGCGGCAAACAGCGGCACGCACGTGAGCACCACGATCAGCCCGGCGATGTTGCCGAGGTACATCGAGGCGATCAGGCCCCACACGAAATCCTTCTGCTCGACGAACAGCATCGGGCCCGGCTGCAGGCCCCAGATCATCAAGCCGCCGAGCAGGACGGCGGCCGTCGGCGATCCCGGGATGCCGAGCGTGAGCATGGGGAGCAGGGCGCTGGTGCCGGCGGCGTGCGCTGCCGTCTCCGGCGCCACCACGCCTTCGATCTCGCCCTTGCCGAAGTTGTTGCCGTTCTTGGAGAACCGCTTGGCTAGGCCGTAGCTCATGAAGGACGCCGGCGTCGCGCCGCCGGGCGTGATTCCCATCCAGCAGCCGATGATGCAGCTGCGGATCGATGTCACCCAGAGGGATAGGAGCTTTTTCCAGGTCTGCAGCACCGCGTCGAGGCGGATCTTGGCGGTGTTGCCGGAGAACTTGAGCCCGGCCTCCATCGACAGCAGGATCTCGCCGATACCGAACAGGCCGATGACGGCGATCAGGAAATCGAATCCGACGAGAAGCTGCTCGTGGCCGAAGGTCATCCTCAGCGTGCCCGTCATCTTGTCGAGACCGACCGAGCCAAGCGCGAAGCCCAGGCACATGGACGCCAGCACCTTGAAGGGCGATCCCTTGCCCATGCCGACGAAGCTCGCAAACGTGAGGAAGAAGACAGAGAAGAACTCGGCCGGTCCGAACTGCAGCGCGAACTTGGCGATCAGCGGCGCCAGGAAGGTTATCAGAATCACTGCGAACAGCGCGCCGACGAAGGAGGAGGTGAAGGCGGCCGTCAGCGCCTCGTCGGCCTTGCCGCGCTGGGCCATGGGATGGCCGTCGAAGGTCGTGGCCACCGACCAGGGCTCGCCCGGTATATTGAAAAGGATCGAGGTGATGGCACCGCCGAACAGCGCTCCCCAGTAGATGCAGGAAAGCATGATGATTGCCGAGGTCGGCGGCATGGTGAAGGTGAGGGGCAGCAGGATCGCCACCCCGTTGGCGCCGCCAAGGCCGGGCAAGACGCCGATGATGACGCCCAGCAGAATGCCGATCATCATCAGGGCCAAGTTGTACCAGGACAAGGCGACTTTGAAGCCGCCGATAAGCGAGGCAATCTCTTCCACGATCAGCCTTCACCCTTCCGGTCGTTTCCCCGCGCGGCAGATCGGAAAATCTGCGGCCGTTGACCGGCCGGCTTCGCTCCGCGCATCCTCTGGTATGCCGGCATACCATGTGCCAATTGCAAGGCCAGTGCAATACGGCATTGCTTCCTCTGTGTGGCCGCCTTTGGTCGCAGCGACGGTTTCATCGCTGTCGATGGGGCTTCTTGTCCACAGGGTCGCTCCTCGACTCGAACGCCTTGCCGGCTGCGCCAGCGTGGCGTATGGTATACCAAGAACCAGCTAAAATTCGCGGTCGAGGTGGAAGTGGCCGACACGCAGCTGAAAATCGCCCCGATCGGCGAAGGTCTGAGCCTGAAGGCGCGCGCCTACGATGCGCTCAAGACCGCAATCATGAACATGAACATCTACGCCGACGAGGCAGAGCTGCGGCTCGATGAGCGCGATCTGTCGCAACGCTTCGGCGTCTCCCGCACGCCGCTGCGCGAGGCGCTGGCGCAGCTCGATCAGGAGGGCCTCGTCAGGATCGTTGCGCGTCGTGGCATCTTCATCGTGCGCAAGACCAAAACCGAGATTCTCGACATGATCACGGTGTGGGCCGCGCTCGAAAGCATGGCGGCGCGGCTTGCGACGCAACACGCGACCGCCGCCGAGATGGCGCGGCTGCATCCGCTGGTCGACAAGTTTTCGCAGGACGAGATCGCGCGCAAGCTCGGCGAATACTCCGAAGCCAACATCAAGTTCCATCAGGCCATCATCGGCCTCGGCAAATGCCCGCTGATCGTCGATCTCACCAACGGCCTGTTCTTCCACATGCGCGCCATCCGGCAGCGCACGATCTCCGAGCAGGATCGCGCCAAGCGCTCCATCGTCGACCACAAGGAGATCGTTGCCGCGCTGGAGGCGCGCGAGACGGAGCGCGCCGAGCGCCTGGTGCGGGAGCACACGCTGCGCCTGCGCGAGCACGTCGACCGTTTCGTGGACCTCGACTGACCGAAAGGGCTTCAATCCAGGATCGGGAGTGGAAGGTGCGCCATGACGGCTGAGTTGACCGTGGGTACTGCCGGGGCAGCGAGGGTTGCGCTGCGATGAGATTGTGGCCCTCGCGCTCCAAGGAGCATGGCGCAACAGGTACAGAGAAGAATTCTGTGGGAGGGAGTGAAATGTCGGCAACAGCGCAGAGTGCGGGTGCGGCTAGCGGAGAGCGGGAGCTGACGGACGGCTTCAACCTCATCATCGATGCGCTCAAGCTCAACGGCCTGACCACGATCTATGGCGTGCCGGGCATTCCGATCACCGACTTCGGGCGCATGGCGCAGGCCGCGGGCATCCGCGTGCTCTCCTTCCGTCATGAGCAGAACGCCGGCTACGCCGCTTCCATCGCCGGCTTCCTGACAAAGAAGCCCGGCGTCTGCCTCACGGTCTCCGCCCCCGGCTTCCTCAACGGTCTGACCGCGCTTGCGCACGCGACGACCAACTGCTTCCCGATGATCCTGATCTCTGGCTCCTCCGAGCGCGAGATCGTCGATCTGCAGCAGGGCGACTACGAGGAAATGGATCAGCTCGCCGTCGCCAAGCCGCTGTGCAAGGCGGCGTTCCGCGTGCTGCATGCGCAGGACATCGGCATCGGGATCGCGCGCGCAATTCGTGCGGCGGTGTCGGGCCGCCCGGGCGGCGTCTATCTGGATCTGCCCGCCAAGCTGTTCGGCCAGGTGATGGATGCGGAGGCTGGCCGCAAGTCTCTTGTGAAGGTGATCGACGCCGCGCCGGCACAGATCCCGGCGCCCGACGCCGTCAAGCGGGCCCTCGACGTGCTCAAGGGCGCCAAGCGGCCACTGATCATTCTCGGCAAGGGCGCGGCCTATGCGCAGGCGGACGATGCGATCCGCGCGTTCGTCGAGAGGAGCGGCGTCCCGTTCCTGCCGATGAGCATGGGCAAGGGCCTGTTGCCGGACACGCATCCGCAGTGCGCGGGCGCGGCGCGCTCGACCGTGCTCAAGGACAGCGACGTCGTCATGCTGATCGGCGCGCGCCTCAACTGGCTGCTCTCGCACGGCAAGGGCAAGACTTGGGGGGAAGCGCCCAAGAAGTTCATCCAGGTCGACATCGAGCCCAAGGAGATGGATTCCAACGTCGAGATCGCCGCGCCCGTCGTCGGCGACATCGGCTCGTGCGTCTCAGCCCTGCTCTCGGCGATGGGCGAGAGCTGGCCCAAGGCGCCGTCCGACTGGATGGGTGCGATCGCCAAGAAGCGCGAGGAGAACGTCGCCAAGATGGCGCCGCGGCTGATGAACAACAACGTGCCGATGGACTATCACGGCGCGCTCAGCGTGCTGCGCACCGTCGTCAAGGAGCGGCCGGACGCCATCCTCGTCAACGAGGGCGCCAACACTCTCGATCTCGCGCGCGGCGTCATCGACATGTACCGTCCGCGCAAGCGCATCGACGTCGGCACCTGGGGCATCATGGGCATCGGCATGGGCTACGCCATCGCCGCCGCCGTCGAGACGGGCCAGCCCGTGCTGGCGATCGAGGGCGACAGCGCCTTCGGCTTCTCCGGCATGGAGGTCGAGACCATCTGCCGCTACAAGCTCCCCGTCTGCGTCGTCATCTTCAACAACGACGGCATCTACCGCGCCACCGACGTCAACAAGACCGGCTCCGATCCGGCAACCACCGTGTTCGTGAAGGGCGCGCGCTACGACAAGATCATCGAGGCATTTGGTGGTGTGGGCGTCAACGCAACGTCACCGGACGAGCTCAGGCGCGCGGTGAACGCCGCGATGGACAGCGGCAAGCCGACCCTCATCAACGCGGTGATCGATCCGGCGGCCGGCAGCGAGAGCGGCCGCATCGGCAACCTCAACCCGCAAAGCGCACTGAAGAAGAAATAGGACCCGGCGAGTTCAGCATGTCTTGGTTCGGCAGATCGAAAGCGTCGCTGCAGCAGGGCCAAACCAACCAAGCAAGGGAGGCCCGCATGGGCAAAGCACTGGAAGGCGTCAAGATACTGGATTTCACGCACGTGCAGTCGGGCCCGACCTGCACGCAGCTGCTGGCATGGTTCGGCGCCGATGTGATCAAGGTCGAGCGTCCCGGCGTCGGCGACATCACGCGCGGACAGCTGCAGGACATCCCCAAGGTGGACAGCCTCTACTTCACGATGCTGAACCACAACAAGCGCTCGATCACCATCGACAGCAAGAACAAGAAGGGCATGGAGATCCTGGAGCGCCTCGTGAAGAAATGCGACGTGCTGGTCGAGAACTTCGCGCCTGGCGCGCTCGACCGCATGGGGCTCACCTGGGAGCGCATCCAGCAGCTCAATCCGCGGATGATCTATGCGAGCGTGAAGGGTTTCGGCCCCGGCCCCTACGAGGACTGCAAGGTCTACGAGAACGTCGCCCAATGCACGGGCGGGTCGGCCTCCACCACCGGCTTCCGTGATGGCCCGCCGCTGGTGACCGGGGCGCAGATCGGCGACAGCGGCACCGGCCTGCACCTGGCGCTCGGCATCGTCACGGCCCTCTATCACCGCACCATGTCGGGCAAGGGCCAGCGCGTCACCTGCGCCATGCAGGACGGCGTGCTCAACCTCGCGCGCGTGAAGATGCGCGATCAGCAGCGCCTGGCGCACGGGCCGCTCACCGAGTACAGCCAGCACGGCGAAGGCATTCCCTTCGGCAAGGCCGTGCCGCGCGCCGGCAACGATTCGGGCGGCGGCCAGCCGGGACGTATCCTCAAGTGCAAGGGCTGGGAGACCGATCCCGACGCCTACATCTATTTCATCACGCAGGCGCCCGTGTGGGAGGCGATCTGCGACGTGATCGGCGAGCCCGGCTGGAAGACGCATCCCGACTACGCCAAGCCGCCCGCGCGCCTGCCGCGCCTCAACGAGATCTTCGGCCGCATCGAGAAGTGGACGACGACCAAGACCAAGTTCGAGGTCATGGAGATCTGCAACGCCGTCGACATCCCCTGCGGCCCGATCCTGTCCATGAAGGAGATCGCCGAGGACAAGTCGCTGTTCGCCACCGGAACTATGGTCGAGGTCGACCACCCGACGCGCGGCAAGTACGTCTCGGTCGGCAACCCGATCAAGCTGTCCGCCTCGCCCTCCGAGGTGAAGCGGTCGCCGCTGCTGGGCGAGCACACCCAGGAGGTGCTGCGCGAGCTCGGGTATTCGGCCGACGAGATTTCGGGGCTGGCCGAGGCGGGCGCGACGGCGGCACTGAAGAAGGCGGCGGCAGAGTAGGTCTTCTCCCTCTCCCCATCGTGCTTCACGATGGGGAGAGGGCACCACGCGAGTTCGGGGAGGATGTGAATGCGTATCGTCGTGCACGGCCAGCAGGCCTTCGGCAAGGCCGTCCTGGAGGCGCTGCTCAAGCGCAAGGAGAACGTGGTCGCCGTCTACGTGGCACCCGAGAAGCCGGGTGCCAAGGCCGATCCGCTCAAAGAGGCGGCGCTGGCCGCCAACCTGCCGGTCTATCAGCCGGCGTCCTACCGCAAGCCCGAGGTGTGGGCCGAGTTCAAGGCGCTCGAGCCCGACCTGCAGGTGATGGCCTTCGTCACGCTGTTCGTGCCGGAGGAGTTCCTCAACATCCCCACCCACGGCTCGATCCAGTATCACCCCTCGCTGCTGCCGGCCTATCGCGGCGCCAGCGCCATCAACTGGCCGATCATCAAGGGCGAGAAGGAGACCGGCCTGTCGATCTTCTGGCCCGACAACGGTCTCGATACCGGCGACGTGCTGATGCAGAAGAAGACGCCGATCGGCCCCAACGACACGCTCGGCACCGTCTACTTCGATCGCCTGTTCCCGCTGGGCGTGGAGGCGATGATGGAGTCGGTCGATCTCGTCAAAGCCGGCAAGGCGCCGCGCATCAAGCAGGACGAGTCGAAGGCGACCTACGAAGGCCGCTGCGGCCCCGACAATGCCAAGATCGACTGGGGCAAGCCCTGGGAGCAGATCGACCGGCTGATCCGCGGCTGCAACCCCGCGCCCGGCGCTTGGACCATGCTCGGCGGCAAGCAGCTCAGGATCTTCGACGCCAAGCCTCTCCCCGCCAAGGACCCCAAGGGCATCGCCGGCAAGCTCGGAGAGATCGTGGCGGCGGAAGCCGACGGGTTCACCGTGGTGTGCGCCGACGGCCGTTTCAAGGTCACGCGCGTGCAGCCGGCGGAGGGCAAGAAGATCGAGGCCGGCGAGTGGATCAAGACCGCCGGCGTGGCGGCTGGCGCCATCTTCGACAAGGCCTGACGGCAGCCCAGCCGGCCCGAGAGCGCAAAGACAGGCACCTCCATTTCCAGTCCGATCCTCAACAGGATTTTGGCGTCGATCACCGCCCTCGCGGGGATGGCGCCCCGAGCGAGTCAAAGGGAGTCCGCAGCAATGGCCGTAAAGTCCGATATCGAGATCGCGCGTGAAGCCAAAATGAAGCCGATCGCCGAGGTCGGCAAGAAGATCGGCATCCCCGACAGCGCGCTCCTCAACTACGGCCCCTATAAGGCCAAGGTGTCCTTCGACTTCATCGAAGCGGCGCAGAAGAACAAGGACGGCAAGCTGATCCTGGTGACGGCGATCAGCCCGACACCCGCCGGCGAAGGCAAGACAACGACGACGGTCGGTCTCGGCGACGGCCTCAACCGCATCGGCAAGAAGGCCATGAGCTGCCTGCGCGAGCCCTCTCTCGGCCCCTGCTTCGGCGTCAAGGGCGGCGCGGCCGGCGGCGGCTACGCCCAGGTCGTGCCGATGGAGGACATCAACCTCCACTTCACCGGCGACTTCCACGCCATCACCTCGGCGCACAACCTGCTGTCCGCGCTGCTCGACAACTCCATCTACTGGGGCAACCCGCTGGGGATCGATGCCCGCCGCGTGGCCTGGCGGCGCGTGCTCGACATGAATGACCGCGCGCTGCGCGGAATCGTCAACTCGCTGGGCGGCGTCGCCAACGGCTTCCCGCGTGAGGACGGCTTCGACATCACCGTCGCCTCCGAGGTGATGGCGATCCTCTGCCTCTCCATGGACCTCAAGGACCTCGAGCGCCGGCTCGGCAATATCGTGGTCGCCTACACGCGCGACAGGAAGCCGGTCAAAGCCTCCGACCTCAAGGGCGACGGCGCCATGACGGTGCTGCTCAAGGATGCGCTGATGCCGAACCTGGTGCAGACGCTGGAGAACAACCCCGTCTTCATCCACGGCGGCCCGTTCGCCAATATCGCGCACGGCTGCAACTCGGTGCTCGCCACCAAGACCGCGCTCAAGCTGTGCGACTACGTGGTGACGGAGGCCGGCTTCGGCGCCGACCTCGGCGCGGAGAAGTTTTTCGACATCAAGTGCCGCAAAGCCGGGCTCACTCCCGCAGCCGCAGTCATCGTTGCAACGGTGCGTGCGCTCAAGATGCACGGCGGCGTCGCCAAGGACGACCTCAAGAACGAGAATCCGGCCGCGGTCGCCAAGGGCTGCGACAATCTCAAGCGGCACCTGGAGAACGTGCGCAAGTTCGGCGTGCCGCCGATCGTTGCCATCAACCGCTTCATCACCGACACCGACAAGGAGATCGCCGAGGTGATGAAGGCCGCCGAGAGCGTGGGCACCAAGGCCTTCGTGTGCACGCACTGGGGCGAGGGCAGCAAGGGCATCGAGGCGCTCGCGCGCCAGGTGGTAGATGTGGCCGACGGCGGGCAGGCGAAGTTCAAGCCGCTCTACCCCGACGACATGCCGCTCTGGGACAAGGTCAAGACCATCGCCACCGAGATCTATCGCGCCTCCGATATCGTCGCCGACACCAGCGTGCGCAATCAGTTCAAGGACCTGCAGGCCGCGGGCTATGGCCACCTGCCCGTGTGCATGGCCAAGACTCAGTATTCCTTCTCGACCGATCCGAACCTGCGGGGCGCTCCGACCAACCACGTCGTGCCGATCCGCGAGCTGAGGCTCTCCGCCGGTGCCGAGTTCATCGTGGTGGTGACCGGCGACATCATGACCATGCCGGGCCTGCCGAAGGTGCCCTCGGCCAACTCGATCCGCCTCAACGAGAAGGGGCAGATCGAGGGGTTGTTCTGAGCCTCCCTCTCTGCGATTCTTCCTCAGAGGGCAGGACGCGCGCGAGGCGCCGGTTGCAGCTCTGGCCCCGGCGCCTCATAAGATTCGCGTGGCCACCGATTCCCCATACCCGACTGCCGCCCCGCAGGACGCACTCGACGCCGCGCGCGACGTGCTGCGCGACACTTTCGGCCACAAGGACTTCCGCGGCCTGCAGGCGGGCGTGATCGGCGAAGTTCTGGCGGGACGCAGCGCGCTCGCGGTCCTTCCCACCGGCGGCGGCAAGAGCCTGTGCTACCAGATCCCCTCGCTGGTCCGGCCCGGGCTCGGGCTTGTCGTCTCGCCGCTGATCGCGCTGATGGCCGATCAGGTCGCCGCCCTGCAGCAGTCGGGCGTGGCGGCCGAGAAGCTCGATTCCAACACCGATGCCGAGATGCGCGGCGACATCTGGCGGCGGATCGGCGCGGGCGAGCTCAACTTGCTCTACCTCTCGCCCGAAGGCCTGATGCAGCCCTCCATGCTGGAGCGGTTGTCGGGTCTGTCCCTCGCGCTCGTCGCGATCGATGAGGCGCACTGCGTCAGCCAATGGGGCCACGACTTCCGGCCCGAATACCGCATGCTGGGCCGGCTCGCCGAGATCTTCCCCGGCGTACCACGGCTTGCCGTCACGGCCACGGCAGACGCCCGCACGCGCCAGGACATCCGCACCGAGCTGCGGCTCAACGGCGCGCGGGAGTTCGTCGACACTTTCGCGCGGCCCGAGCTCGCCCTGTCGGCGGAGCGCAGGCGAGGGCGGGCGCACGCGCGTGTCCTCGAATTGGTAGCGGAGCGACCGGGGCGCTCGGGCGTCATCTACGCCGGCACCCGCGACGGGGTCGACGAGCTGGCGCAAAAGCTCGCCGATGCCGGCGTCCCTGCGCTCGCCTATCACGCCGGCTTGGACAAGGGGCTGCGCTCCGATCGGCTCGAGCAGTTTCTCGAGGCCGACGCCGCGGTCATGGTTGCCACCATTGCCTTCGGCATGGGCGTCGACAAGCCGGACGTGCGTTTCGTCATTCACGCCGATCCGCCGGCGTCGATCGAGTCCTACTGGCAGGAGATCGGCCGCGCCGGGCGCGATGGCGCGCCGGCCGAGGGCATCACGCTCTACTCCTCCGCCGACCTCACCTGGGCGCTGCGCCGCATCGAGAGCCGCGACGTCGACGAGTCGGTCAAGGCCGTGCAGGTGCGCAAGCTGCGCCAGCTCTACGCCCTGCTCGACGGCACCAGCTGCCGCGCGGCTAGCGTGCGCCGCTACTTCGGCGAGGACGTGGCCGGCGCCTGCGGCCAGTGCGACCTCTGCCTCAACCCGCCCGAAGGCGTCGATGCGACCCAAGCCGCGCAGAAGGCGCTATCGGCCGTGCACCGACTGGGCGGCCGCTTCGGTCGTGGCCGCGTCATCGACCATCTGCTCGGCAAGAGCGTGAACGCCGCCGACTGGGAGACGACGCTGTCGACGTTCGGCATCGGCGCCGAGTTCAGCGCCAACGGCTGGCGCGATCTGCTCGACCAGCTGCTGTTCGAAGGCCTGCTGCGCGAGGACCCCAACGACGGCCGGCCGCTGATCGGGCTCGGCGATGGAGACGGGGTCAAGGCCATCTATCGCGGCGAGCGGCGCATCGCCTTGCGCCAGATGCCAGCGTCCGCCGGCACGGACCGCCGCGGGGCCCGCGGGCGCAAGCGCCAGGGTGCCGACCGTGCCGAGCGCCTGCCGGTCGAGGCCGCGGACGCGCCCCTCTTCGAGGCTCTGCGCGCCTGGCGCCGCGAGCGCGCGGCCGAGCAGCACGTGCCGCCCTACGTGATCTTCCACGACGCGACGCTGTCGGCCATCGCCCGCGACCGGCCCAAAAGCATCGATGCCCTGGCGCGGATCAGCGGCGTCGGCCAGAGCAAGCTCGCGCGCTATGGCGCCGCCGTGCTCGAGGTCGTGCGCGCGCACTGAGGCGCCGCGGCGCCGCCCCTCGCACCCCCTCACATGGCACGCGCAGCTCGCGTCCCTCCGTGCGCCCGCCTTTTTTTCGCCAGGAATTGCTGGAGGTTAGGCAATTGCGGGAGCCTGACACGCCAGTAGGGGTATCGGTCATGCCAGCCCGCGCTTCCAAGACATCGACGAACGCCTCGTTCGGTCCCTATGGCGCCGCCGAGGGTTACTCGCACGACGAGCTGCGGCCGGGCGAGCGCATCAGCCCGCTGCCGCATCGCAAGAGCAGGGCTCTGCTCAGAGGCGCGTTCCTACTCGCCATATTCGGTGGCGGCTGGGCGCTGCTGACGGATCGCGTGCCCTGGCCGGATTGGCAAACCCTGGGGGCAACGGCGTCGTCCTGGATGAGCCGCATCGCGCCCTCTCCGCAGCCCACCGAGCGCGCGTCGCTCGTCATCGCTCCGCCGCCGCGCAGCGAGCCGCCGCTGAGGCCGATTGCGTTCGAAACCGCGCCGCAGGGCTTGCCCCTCTCCGCCACGGCCCATCCGGCTCCCGCAGCGCCGCCGCCGCCTGCGACGGGGGCCCGGGAGGAGCCGCAATCCGAGCCGCTGCCGCCACCCGCCGCCCATCCCTCCGACCCCTATCGCATCCGCGCCGAGGCCGTCGGCCTGCACCCCGACCTGTCGCGGGTCCTGCTCGACCGCCTCTCGGAGACCGACTACCGCAACGCCGGCATCGCCATCCGCACGGCGCTCGCCGAGACGCCCGACAGCGGCGTCCATGTCTGGCCGCGCCAGCGCAAGCCCGAGCTTGCGCTGTTCCAGGTCCGCTTCGTGCAGGGCGCGGCGCCCGCCTGCCGGCGCTATGTCGTGACCATCACCAAGGACGGCTGGCTGACCACGGCACTGCCCATGGAGAAGTGCGGCGCTACCCAGGCTGGGCGTGGCAGCAGGAAGCTCGCATCTCCCTGATCGGCTGCGGCCCCCGTTGAGCTTCTAGTCCTTGCAGGGGTGTCCGAACGCCTCGCAGGTGTGCTGACCGGCCTTCTCGTTGCAGCGGTAGTCGGCGGCCAGCGCCTTGTTGAAGTTGGCGTACTCCGCGCCCAGCGTCGGCATCGACCGCACTTTCGCCCGCCAGTTGCCCCGCGCGTTGGCCTTCGCCAGCACCACGAAGCGCGAGGCATCGCCGCGCGCCGCCACCGGCCGCTCGGCGCAGGTGGCCGCAGCCGACGCGGAGGGCGCCAAAGCAACCAGCAAAAGGGCTGGCACGGTCAATGCTAAGCGCAGGATTGCAGGCATGCGGAAGCCCGGGGTGTGAGGTGGTTGTGAAGTGCGGCCGGGGACGATACGACTTCCCTGGCGCAGCGCAAGCCCGCCCGAAGATTGGCGCCGGCGGCGGAGGCTCCATGGACGTGGTGCACGTGACCGACCAGCTTCTCGAGCGCTTCAAGACCCTGGCGACGCCGACCCTTGCCAATGCGCTGGACGATGTCGCCTTCGAGGGCGTGCTCGTCGGCCTTGCCCAGATGGTGCCGGGCACGCGCGCGGTCGGCCGCGCCACGACGGTGCGCGAGGTCACGGGACGGCGCGGCGACTTCGCCTCGGAGGACTTCAAGAAGGTCGGCGACGTGATCGACGCGTGCCGGCCCGGCGAGGTGCTCGTCATCGACAACGGCGGCGCCTGCGTCTCGACCTTCGGCGGCCTGGCGACGCTCGCCGCCAAGCTCAAGGGCATTGCCGGCCTCGTCTGCGACGGGGGCGTGCGCGACCGCGAGGAGATGGAGGAGCTGCGCTTTCCCGTGTTCGCCCGGCACATGACGCCGCTCACGGGACGGTCGCGGCTCGCGGTCGTTGCCACCAACGTGCCCGTGAGCTGCGGCGGCGTGCGCGTGCGGCCCGGCGACGTCATCGTCGCCGACGGCTCGGGCGTGGTCTGCATCCCCGCCGAGCATGCGGCTCGGGTCGCCGAGCTGGCGGAGGGCTACAACCGCGACGACGCGGCAGCCGCCGCCGAGCTGCGCAAGGGCCTCACCTTCAGCGCGGCGATGAGCAAGTTCCGGCGCATCTGAGCGCGTTTGCATGCGAAACATCGAGGGGGCCGCCAAGTGACCGAGGTCGAGGAGGAGACCCGGCGCTCGTTTCTCGTCACGCTCGTCGCTCTCACCTTCGCCATGAACCTCGTGGCCCGCGGCGTACCCGAGACCTTCGCGGTGTTCCTGCTCCCCGTGCAGAAGGGGCTCGGCGTCTCCCGCGCCGACATCACCCTCACCTACTCAGTCTACATGATCGCCTACGGTGTGTCGGGGCCGCTCGCCGGCCAGCTCGTCGATCGCCTCGGCGCCCGCGTCGCCTACAGCTTCGGCCTTCTGAGCCTCGGCTCCGGCTACCTGCTCGCGGGCTTTGCCACCGAGCTTTGGCACTATCTCGTGGCCGTCGGGTTGCTCGGCGGTCTCGGCGCCGCCGCGCTCGGCATGATCGTGGCCTCGGCCTTGCTCAGCCGCTGGTTCATGACGCGCATCGGCTCCATCATGTCGCTGCCCTACGCGGCGATCGGTGCCGGCATGCTGATGCTGCCGCCGCTGACGCAGGTGCTGATCTCCCGCTACGACTGGCGCGTCGCGCACATGGTGCTGGGCGCCGGCGTGCTCGCGACCCTGCCGCTCGTGATGCTGCTGCCGCTGGGGCGCATGAGCGCCGGCTCGCAGGAGTGGCGGGCGCTGCGCAAGGCGGCTGCCTCGAGCGCGTCGGGCCCCTGGCGCATCTCGGCGGCGGCGCGCACCAGCGCCTTCTGGGGGCTGTTTGCCGCCTATCTCTTCACCTCGATCGCCGCCTACAGCGTCATGCCGCACTCGGTCGCCTACCTCATCGAGCTCGGCTTCGCACCTCTCTTTGCGGCGAGCGCGTTCGGGCTGGCCGGCATGCTGTCGGCGATCGGGATCATCGCCATCGGTTGGCTGTCGGACCGCTTCGGCCGGCGTCAGACGGCCACCCTCTCCTACCTCTCCACCATCACGGGCATCGTCGCCCTGCTGTCGGTGTCGGCCTACCCCACCGTGGTGCTTGTCTACGCCTTCGTCTTCTTCTTCGGCCTGATGCAGGGCGCGCGCGGGCCCATCATCGTCGCCATGGTCGCCACCCTGTTTCCGGGCGGTGTCGGCGCCGTCTACGGCACGCTGTCGGTGGCCCAGGGCGTCGGGGCCGGATTCGGCTCGTGGTTCTCGGGCTACCTCTACGAGGTGACGGGGAGCTACACCGCCTCCTTCCTGCTGGCCATCTGCGGGTCGGTCGCGGGGCTCTCCACCTTCTGGGTTGTGCGCAGCCTGCGCGAGGAGCGGATCGCTACCGCGCCCGCCTCCGTCCCGCCCCGCTGAACCCCTTGCCCAGACGGCATTCTTGCGCCCCAGGCCGCTCTCGCCTACAAGATTGCCGGCCGAAGCTGCCGTAGCTCAGTGGTAGAGCACTCCCTTGGTAAGGGAGAGGTCGTGTGTTCAATCCACACCGGCAGCACCAGCTAAACCCAAGGAAAATCGGTATACTTTGTGCGCATTCGAGGCCAGCGCCCAACCGGCCGCGGGCTGGAACCTGTAATGAACGCGGCAGGAACGCGCACTCTTCCGTGGTGACAAAGCGGTGACAGAGGCGTCTGCACGCTCATCTCATGTGGCGGGGTCGCCGAGGCTCCTGGGATTGTAGCTGGCAAGCCGTCTGTCGCGGCCGCGGCGGCGACGTGCTCGTCGGCGAAGCGCTGGAGCGTGGCCTCATCGTTGTTGTCGGCGTGTGCGAGGCGCACGCGCCCGGCTGTTTCGGGTGGCGACGAGCACCATCGAACTTTCCCCCATGC
>JBGGME010000314.1:0-34321 GCA_041288195.1 Hyphomicrobiaceae bacterium | reverse complement strand
GCGCTCGCCGATGGGCACGCCGCAGGCCTCGTACTCGCGCTTGAACTCGCCGCCGACGCCGACCCCGAAGATGAAGCGACCTTCGCTCAGGTGATCGAGGCTCGCCACCTGCTTGGCCACCGGAACCGGGTGGCGCAGCGGTAGCAGGTAGACGGCGGTGCCGAGGGTGAGCCTGCGGCTGACGACGGCGGCCTGCGCCAGCTGCAGCAGCGGATCGAGGATCGCCATCGGGAAGGAGATGTGGTCGCCGCACCACAGCGAATCGTAGCCGCTGCGATCCACGAGCTCGACCAGCGCGCGCAAGTCGTCGATGCTGGGCAGCCAGGGCCCGGTCGCGGGCTCCGTGCGGCGATGGATGGTCATGAGGCCGATCTTGAGCTTGTCGTCGAGCACCAGGTCCATCGCATCCTCCTCACCGCAATGGCGATCGGGGCCGGCCCGCCCCGCACCGGCCAGCGGGTTCAGGCGTTCGCCCGCCAGGCCTTGACGTCCTCTGCCGCAAGCTTGCGGCTCTCGATGATCGTGCGCACCGCCTCCTCGGCCTGCGCCACCTCGTGTGTCGCCATCGCCTGCAGGCTCAGCCGCGCCTCGTCGACCGGCACCGCCGGGTACTCCACGAGGTTGACGAACACGCCGCTCTCGGCGACCCGCCGCGAGGTAAGGCGGGCGAGCCGGTCGTTGTTGAAAGGCACCAGCACGATCGGCGAGGGATCGCCGAGGCATGTCGTGCCTTCCTTGGCAAACCCGTCGCGCAGCGCGTTGACGCACGCCATCAGGCGCACGCGCAGCTGGTCGCCCTCGGCCGAGCGGGCAATGCGGATCGCCTCGGAGGCGACGGCCGCCTGCACCGGGGAGAGCGCGTTCGAGAACATGTGCGGGTTGCCGTAGTACTTGGCAAACTCCTTCACGGCCGGGGAGTGCGCGGCGAGGAAACCGCCGTTGGAGGCAAAGCTCTTGGCGAAGCTGCCCATGACGAGGTCGACCTTGCCGAGTATCCCCTGGGTCGCCAGTGCGCCGCCGCCGCCGGGGCCCATGGCGCCGAGGTCATGCGCCACGTCGACGAGCAGCGTCGCCCCGCTCTCGCGGCAGGCGTCCTGGATGGCGGCAAGATCGGGCGACTGCGACTCCACCGCAAACAGGCTCTCGGTGATGACCATGATGCCGTTGCGGGCATCCTTGGCGCGAATGCTCTTGAGCCTGGCGCGCACGTCCTCGGCGTTGTTGTGGATGAAATGGTTGATCTGCGGCGTGGCGGCTGCGGCGCCCTGCTGCAGGCAGGGGTGGCAGAGGTGGTCGATCAGGATGGTGTCGCGCGCACGCACGAAGGCGGCGATGGCGCCATAGCCCGCCGCCCAGCCCGTGGGATAGAGCGTGACGTGCGGCATGCCCAGCAGGTCGGCGACGTGCGCCTCCAGCTCGAGCGTGGGGCGCGAGTTGCCGGCGAGTGCGGCGGAGCCGGCGCTGTGGGTGCCGTATTCGCGCATGGCCTTGACGCCGGCCTCGATCGCGCCCGGATGCCGGCTCAGGCCAAGGTAGTCCTGCGAGGCGAAGTTGATGCCCTCCCGTCCAGCGCTCTTGCCGTCGGAGACGGCGGCGCGCGGGCCGGTTCCCGTCTCCATTGCCCGCGAGTAGGGCCACAAGCCGAACTCGGCGCGGCTCTGCACGAAGTCGTAGAAGCGCTCGGTGCGCTTGAGGAGGTCGGCGCCCGACGGATTGCGGAAATGCGCCACCGACTGGCCCATGATGCGCGCCCGCTCCTCGGGGCTCAGCTTGGAGACTGAAGCTTCCACGGTCATTCCCGCTTTCTGTGACGGATTTGGCTAGGGTGATGTTGCCTCACCGGGCGGGCCATGGTCAAATTGCGCCGGCTCAGCGCAGGCAGCACGCCCACGAGGCTCAAATCGTGACGGACGCGAAAGACTCACGGTTTCTTCCGTTCCTCGACGCTGGCGAGGAGAGCGCGCTGCTGGCCGCGGCTCCGGTCAAGTCGTTCGCCCAGGACCAGGTGGTCTTCGACCAGGACGTACCCCTGCAGGCGATCTTCCTCATCGACAGCGGCTCGGTGCGGGTCGAGCGCCACGACCGCGGTGCCCTTGTGCCGCTCGCCACGCTCGGCCCCGGCGAGTTCTTCGGCGAGATGTCGTTCGTGGCCGGCACGCCCACGAGCGCCCGGGTGGTGGCCGACGAGCCGACCGAGATCAAGATCATCGACGAGGCCGTGCTCAAAAGCCTTAACCGGGTGGACCCCAGCTTCGGCGCCCGCCTCTACCGCTCGATTGCCGCCATCCTCGCCGAGCGCCTGCGTCTCACCAACATGCGCACCTACGGCGACCAGTCCTGGGGGTGAGTGTAGGGCGCAATAAGCGGCAGCGCATTGCGCCGAGCGACCTCTCCGTGAATCGGCGCAATGCGGCTGCCGCCTTATTGCGCCCTAGGCGCCCTGCGCTCGATCACGGGCAGGAACCAGGCCAGCAGCCCAATCAGCGGCAGGAAGGCGCACAGCCGGTAGACCGTGGTGATGCTGGTGAGGTCGGCGAGCTCGCCCAGGAGTGCCGCGCTCAGCGCCCCGAGGCCGAACGACACGCCGTAGAACAGCCCGGCGATCATGCCGACCTTCCCCGGCAGCAGCTCCAGCGCGTAGACGAGGATGGCGGGGAACGCGCTCGCCATGATCATGCCGATGATGATCGTGAGCACGGCCGTCCAGAACAGGTTGGCGAACGGCAGGATCAGCGTGAAGGGCATGGCACCCAGGATCGAGAACCAGATGATCTGCCGCCGGCCGATGCGATCGCCCAGATGCCCGCCGATCAGCGAGCCCAGCGCCTGGGCGACGAAGAACAGGAACAGCAGCATCTGGGAGGACTGCACCGACACGCCGAACGCGCCGATCAGATAGAACGTGTAGTAGGAGCTCAGGCTCGCGGTGTAGGCGTTCTTGGAGAACAGCAGCACGAACAGGATCGTGATGGCGAATGCGGCGCCCGCAGCGCGCGGCGCTGCCGCGCCCGCCGCCCCGCCCGACATGCGCGGCTTCACGGGCTGCGGGGCCTGGCGCTTGTACCAGGTGCCGACCTGCAGCAGCACGAGCATGGCGAACAGCGCCACCAGCGAGAACCAGGAGATGCTTCCCTGCCCGCGCGGCACCACGACGAAGGCGGCAAGCAGCGGCCCGAGCGCCTGGCCCGCCTGCCCGCCGACTTGGAACAGCGACTGGGCGAACCCGTGCCGGCCGCCGGACGCGAGCCGCGCCATGCGCGTCGATTCGGGGTGGAACACCGACGACCCCGTGCCGATCAGCGCCGCGCCCACGAGCAGCATCGGATAGCTCCCCGCGTGCGCCAGCACGATCAGGCCGACGAACGTGCACCCCATCCCCGCGACCGTCGAATAGGGCTGGGGCTTGCGGTCGGTGATCATGCCGACCACGGGCTGCAGCGCGGAGGCCGTCAGCTGGAACGCCAGCGTGATCAGCCCGATCTGGCCGAAGTCGAGTCCGTAGGACTCCTTGATGAGGGGATAAACTGCCGGCAGCAGCGACTGCATCATGTCGTTGAGGAAGTGCGCGAAGCTCAGCGCCAGCACGATCGAGAACGTCGCCTCGGTTGCCGTCGCGGGCCGGCCCTGAGTTTCGGGCTCCACTGACTTCTGCATCGTCGTCCCTGAAGGCTGTCCTGCGCGCCTGTCGCCCAGGCGCAAACCGGCCGGCCTCATCGGACCGAGGCGCTCGCATACGCGAGAAGCGCGGGGGTCGTCTACAGCGGGGGCGGTTTGCGGAGCTCGGGCTCTATCAGCTGATGGTAGCGCGACTCGTCTGCCCGTTCGATAGCCGCAATGTCCGGAGCGCCGCCCGTGCGCCAGCCGAGATAGGCATCGCTCGCCGCGAGTCCCATGCCCTCCGCGACGAGATGCACCCAGTTCCTCACACCCAAGCCGTCCTTCCCATCCAGGGCCACCAGCTCGCGGTGGCATGAGTGGAATACGGTGCAAACCGTGTCGCAGTCCTCCGCCGAAGCCGCAGCCCAGGTCTCGCTCGCGGCCTTGGCAAGCGCGCCGGGGACGGCCGCAAGCGCGCTGCACATATGGCCGGGATGCTGCGGGCCCTGCGCGAGTTGCAACCCTGGAATGCGCGCAAGAATGGAGCCGACCCGGTCGTTGACGGGCACGTGCGTGGCAAATCCCAGATGCCGATGCAGGAATACGCGCCGCTTCAAGGGAACCGTCAGCAGCGGCGCCAGGCGATCGGCTCGATCCGCCAGCAACTCCGTGATGTGCGCGATCTCAAACGCACTCCGATTGCCCGGCGACATGATGTCCGACATGTGCATGTGGCAGGACGGGCACCAAGTCACGACCGTGCCGCGCCCGTCCTTCTCGGCGGCATCGTTGAAGCGGCCGACGGTGCGTGCGGCCATGTTGCTGGCGGCATGCAGCTGATGGTCGTGCGCCGTGCCGCAGCAGTAGCCCGGTCCGCCGGCCGTGCCGACATCGTAGCCGACGCGCTCCAGCAGCATGATCGAGAGCCGGATCATCTCGGCGTGGCGCAGCATGTTGCAGCCGAACCAGAAGGTTATCCGATCCCCGCTCACATCCATTTCGCCAGCTCCTCGTCGCTGAGCTGCAGCCGCGCGAAGATCTTCACGCGCGGAAACAGTGTCTGGTCCTGCTTGGGCTTGAGTTGGTGCGTGTCGTTGATCGCACGCTGCTTGGCGATCCGCACGAGCAGCATGGCGTTGAGACCCTTGTCCCTTTCCGGACATGCCGTCACGCACAGGCCGCTGCGCGTGCAAGCGCCGACCCACGCAAGGATGTCGGCCGGCGCCGTCTCGCCCCTGGCTAGCTGCACGAGGCCGCCCGTCACCGCCTTGGCGTCCGCGGCAACCAGGCCGATGTGATCGACGGTCGGGCAGGCCCTGAAGCAGGCGCCGCACGCCGTGCACAGTGCCGCCAGCCGCGGCCCGGCCTCGGCGAGAAAAGCCTCCGTCGTCTCGGCGCGCTGGGTCTGCAGCCTAGTCATGGGGGCACCCTGGAATGCGCCGCAGCTTTGGTCAACCCGGGCGGCGACGCCGGTGGCGGCCCGGTAGCGGCCGGCGGCGGAAGTGCCTATGCTTTCGACAACGATCTGACGGGGAAACGACCATGTCGAACGACAAGAGCAAGGACGACGAGCGCCCGCTCTATCGATCCGAGATCTTTCGCGATCGCCCGACGCCCCAAGGCGCCGGCGGCAGCGGCAATCTCAGCAACACCATCGGCGCCGAGCAGGGCATCGAGTTCTTCGGCGGCGACGCGCAGCCCGCGCGCCGCGCCCGGCCAAACAAGAAATACCTCGAGCCTGCGCGCGAGATTCCCGTATTCGCCGAGACCGACGTGCTGGTGGTCGGCGGCGGGCCGGCCGGCACGGCAGCCGCCATCGCCGCGGCCCGGCTCGGCGCCGACGTGCTGCTGGTCGAGCGCTACAACCACCTGGGCGGGCTCTCGACCGGCGGCCTCGTGATCTGGATCGACCGCATGAGCGACTGGTCGGGCCGGCACATCATCAAAGGCATCGCCAACGACCTGATGGAGCGGCTGCCCAAGGACGCGATCCAAGGCCCCAAGCGCGCCGACTGGGGCTCCAAGGACGCCGCCACCGCCGCCTATTGGGCCCAGCGCACCGCCGCCTACCACGGCATCGTCACCTGGTCGCCGACCATCGATCCCGAGGCCCTCAAGACCGCCTCCATGCAGATGGTGACCGAGGCCAAGGTGCGCCTGCTGCTGCACGCCTGGGGCACGCATCCCATCCTCGAAGGCAACGTCGTCAAGGGCGCCATCTTCGAGAGCAAGGAAGGCCGCCACGCGATTCTCGCCAAGGCCGTGGTCGACACGACCGGCGATGCCGACCTCATCGCCCGCACGCAGGCCTCCTTCGAGTCCGACATCGACGAGGGCGACATCCACCACTGCATCAACACCGCGTTCCTGTTCGGCGGCGTCGACATGGAAACCTGGCTCGCCTTCCGCCGCGACGATCCCAAGGGCTTCTCCGAGCTGATGGCGCACGGGCGAGCCAAGCTCAAGTTCTTCGAGAAGCCGTTCGTGTCCTGGCGCAACGACGTGGCGCTGTTCATGGGCCCGCGGCTGTCGGGCTACAGTGCCGTCGATGTCGAGGACCTCACCACCGTCGAGCAGCGCTCGCGCCAGCTCACCGTCGGCCACCTCGAGGTCTATCGCGCGTCCGCGCCGGGCTTCAAGAACGCGTTCCTGATGCTCGGCGGTCCGCAGCTCGGCGTGCGCCACAGCCGCCGCCTCAACGGCCTCAACAAGGTGCTGCGCCAGCAGTGGGATTCGGGGCACGTGTGGGAGGACGAGATCGGCGTGTCGACATCGCTGTCACCCAAGTTCCCCAACATCTCCGTGCCATATGGCGCGCTGATCCCGGCCGAGCTCGACAACATCCTGGGCGCCGGCCGTCACGTCGCCTGCGACGCCAGCTCGCACACCTTCCTGCGCGAGATCCCGCAGTGCTGGATGACGGGCCAGGCCGCCGGCATCGCCGCCGCGCTAGCCGCCGGCGCCGGCAAGCTGCCGCGGGAGATTGCTGCGAACTCCGTCCAGCGCGAGCTGCTGCGCCAGGGCGCGTACCTCTCGCCCTCGATCGAGGCAGCCGTCGAGCAGCGCGTCTCCCCCGCCGAGTGATCGCGGGAACGCCTCCCCCTTGAGGGGGGAGGACGACGCGCCACGAGTTGGCACCGACTTCTTGCTCGCCCGAACAATAGCCTCATCGCGGAGGCGCCAACTCGTTCGGCGCGTCTAGGTGGGGGTGTCTGTCATTTGCTGGAACCTTCACCCCCACCCGGTGCGTGCGTCAGCTGATGACGCCGACCGGCTTGCCGGCGAGCCAGGCTTCGATGGCCTCGACCATGCCGGGGTAGAATTTGCGATAGGTCTCCTCCGTCACGTAGCCCAGGTGCGGGGTCAGCAGCGCGCGCGGCTCGGAGCGCAAGGGATGATTGGCGGGCAGCGGCTCGACGTCGAAGGTGTCGGCGCCGTAGCCGGCAATGCGCTTCTCCCGCAGCGCCGCCAGCATCGCCGCCTCCTCCACGATCGGCCCGCGCGAGGTGTTGATGAGGATGGCCGTCGGCTTCATCAGCGCAAGCTCGCGCGCGCCGACCAGCCCGCGCGAGCGTTGCGACAGCACGAGATGGATGGAGATCACGTCGGCGCGGCGGAACAGCTCGTCCTTGCTGACGTGCTCGGCGCCTTGCGCCTTGGCGCGCTCGGGCGTGAGGTTCTCGCTCCAGGCAATCAGCTTCATGCCGAAGGCGGCGCCGATGCGCGCCACCCTGCCGCCGAGGTTGCCGAGGCCCAGGATGCCGAGCGTGCGGCCGTCGAGGTCGAAGCCGACCGTGGACTGCCAGCCGCCGCCCGCGCGCATGGCGTGGAACTCCTCGCGCAGATGACGGGCGAGCCCCAGCATCAGGCCGATGGCGAGCTCGGCGGTGGGATGGGCGCCGCCGGACGTGCCGCACACCGTCACACCGCGCTCGTTGGCGGCGGCGACATCGATCGACGCATTGCGCTTGCCCGTGGTGACGAGCAGCTTGAGCTTCGGCAGCCGCTCGATCAGTGCCCGCGGAAACGGCGTGCGCTCGCGCATGACGCCGATCACCTCGAAGTCGGCGAGTGCCCGCGCGCAGGCCTCGACATCGGGCAGGTGCTGGTTGAGCACGACCACACGGTGGCCCTGCTGCAGCCGCGACCAGTCGGCCATCTTCAAAGCGACGTTCTGGTAGTCGTCCAGGATTGCAATTGCGGCCATGGCTGCGGCGTCTCCCCTCACTGCTTTCGGTTCGCGTTGGCGCACATCATAGCGCGCCGCCGGCCGCCACGTCAGAGCGGCCCGCCTTCGAGCCAGGCCCGGCCGCGCGCGTACAGCGCCTCGACCTCGGGCCCCTTGAGGCCGGGCATGTCGGGCTTGACCTTGAAGCCGATCACGGTCTGCAGGTAGGCTAGGTGGCGATAGCCCTCGGGGAAGCGGCTGAGCAGCGTCGCGTCGAGCGAGAGGCGCGCGGCGGGATCGACCGGGTCCATGCGGTCCTTCTCGTAGATCGGCTGGCGCAGCACGATGGCCCAGCGCCCGTCCCGCTTCTCGAAGAAGTCGTAGAAGCGGCCCGTGCACACCACGTCGACCGTCACATCGTGCACCTTGGCGCGCTGCGAGATCGTCATCTTGGTCTGCGAGATGGCGCGGTTGCCCGCGATATCCACCGAGTTGCCGCCGAGAAAATGCAGGATGTTGACGCCCTTCTCGAAGCCGGCGCGGCTGACCGCGATGAACTCCTCGGCCGTGCCCTGGAACCAGGTCGCCATCATGCGCCCGTCGGCATGCCACACGCCGCGGAAGCGCTCCCAATGTCCCGCGTCCCGCCACACCACCCAGTTCTCGACCACCTCGCGGATGGCGAGGCGCTCCTGCATCTGGCCTTGCATCGGGGACGCCCTCTCGCTCGCACGACATTCACCCAGTATGCCACCCTCGCGATGCCCGGCACAGCCTGCGCGCAAAAAGTGAAAGGCGCCCGGACCCTGCGGTCGAGCGCCTCGTTGAAAACTGCGATGCTCCGCCGCGGCGGACCGAGCGTCAGTGGATGGCGGCGATCTCGAGCTCGTCGCCCATGGCGTGGCCGAGCGCGGACTGCCGGCTGTCGGTGAGCGCGATCGGCGTGCCGTCTGCCGCGTGCAGCGCGTAGAGGCTGATGCCGGTCGGGATGCCCTCGACGGCCGGAAACATCTCCTTGGCCTCGTCGGAGGTCATCACCCTGATGTAGGCGATCTTGCCGCCGCCCAGCTTGGCCAGGTCGGTCGTGCTTATAAACGGCGGCGCCACCGATTTGGCCTTCCGGCTTCTCGGCGTCTTCGCATTGCTCTTTTCCACGACGCTCACTCCTCTTATTCGGGGACCTTCACATGTGTCCCCTGGGTGTGGCCTGCACTGTCGCGCGCCGGCCCCAAGCTCATTCCCATCTCCGCTATCTTCCCTCGATTCGGTCCAAGATGCTGTGCCCGGAAGGGCTCACATCTTGGTCGCACCGATCTGGATCTTGCGCACGAGACGATCCGGTTCCCGGCGCACGAGGTCGATGCACAGCAACCCATCGCTGAGCTCGGCCGACTTCACCTCGATGCCCTCGGCGAGCACGAACGAGCGGCTGAATTGGCGCGCGGCAATGCCGCGATGGATATACTGGCGGGACTTGTCGTCGTCCTCCTGCCGGCCGCGGATGACGAGCTGGTTCTCCTCCAGCGTCACGTCCAGCTGGTCGCGCTTGAAACCCGCCACCGCCAAGGTAATGCGCAGGCGCTCGACGGGTTCCGCGTCGCCGTTGGCGACCTCGTTGGCCGCAATGCGCTCGATGTTGTAGGGGGGATAGCCGTCGCCGCCTTTGCCCACGCGGTCGATCAGGCGTTCCATCTCCTCGAAGCCCAGCAGCATCGGGCTTGAAAACAGCGACATGCGAGCCATTGCAGAGCCCTCCTGGAGCGGCCTGTCGAACACCCCGGCTTGCGGACCCAGCCCCGGCCTCCGCTGCCCCAGCCCCATGCGGGCGCTGGTTGTGTTCACCCGCAGAATATGGTGTTCAAAATGGCAACTTCAAGAAACGCGGGGAACAGGCGCCGCCGAGTCCGAGCAAGGCCCGCACGCAGGTGGCCGATACCCGTTCTGCTCGGCAAATGTCATATTTCCGGGCGCTTGGCGCGCCAGAACAAGGGGCCGCAGAGCGGCTCACGAGGACTTCAATTTGCCGGGAACGGGGGAAGAGACGTGCCGAGAGCTTTGACGCATTGCCTGCTGGGGGCGGCGGCCGCGCTCGGCACCATCCTGACGCTTCCCCTCCCCTCCAGCGCCGAGGACGCCAAGGCTGCGACCGCCACCAGCGTGCCGGAGACCGAGGAGGAGAAAAAGGAGCGCGAGATCAGGCGCGTATGCGCCGTGAAGGTGTGCTCGACCCTCTACAACCAGAAGCCGTCGGACGGCCAGGTCGCGTGCAATGTGCAGAAGACCTGGCGCAAGGAGTTTCTCGTCAAGGTGATGTCGCGCGGCAAGATCAGCTGGCCGTGGGGCAACGCCCGCTGCATGGGCGACCTCAAGCTCGACCGGGCGGTCCTCATCAAGAGCATGACCGAGAAGGAGTTCGACGCCCAGTTCGACAAGCACGACCTGCGTTGCGAGCTGGAGGCGGAGAACGAGAAGTACGAGGTCAAGTTGGAGATCCACCCCAAAGTGACCTTCAAGGACGGAAAGGCGGTGAAGGCCAAGCTGAACTGGGGCAAGATAGACGCCCCGCGCCTCGCCAAGACCGCCCTGTGGTCGGCCACCGCCGCAGACAATCAATTCGGGGTGCTGCAGAGCCTGGTCGTCGACGACATCAATGATTTCATTCAGTCGAAATGCATGGAGGTGAAGGGGGAGTGGCAGGGCAAGTAGCATCGCCGTCGCCCTCCCGCCGCGGCTCCGCGCGCGCGGCGCCAGCATTTCGTGCCGTCAGCGGCCGAGGCTCCAGGCCTAGGGCGGCAGCGGGGAAGCATCCATCATGACCACCGCGCTCATCCTGCTGGTCAGCGGTGTGCTGATCGGCGCCGGCATCACCCTGGTGTGGCGCGATGCGCGTGCCAAGCGCCGTCGCGCGTTCGTGTCCGAACGGGACGCGCGCCCTGTCGAGACCGAGCCCGAGGCCGAGATCACCATCTCCTACGACGCCTCGGCGCAGGCGCGCCCCAACCTCCCTGCGGCCGAGACCATCTCCTCCGCCCGTCCGCCTCTGCCCCCGCCCCAGGCCCATGCCCTGGCCCTGCCTGCCGCGGAGCCGAAGCCCAGCAGGCCGCTCCCTCCCGCACGCGATAGCGCGCCGTCGCGCCAAACGCCGAGCGCTCCTCTCGAGCAGGAATGGGCATCCCTGCAGCCGACCGTTTCCGGCGGCGTCGACAAGGTCAACGCCGTGCTGGCGCCGGTCCGCCTCTCCGTCAGCGCCTCCGGCGAGCCCTCCTGGAGCTACAAGAACCGCGGCTACGGCGCCTACCGGCGCGTGCTGCTGCAGGGCGAGAGCGTGGCGTGGCTGCGTCTCGAGCTGTCGCCGGAGGGCAAGCTTAACGCCAGCGTCAAGGCGCACAAGGAGGAGCGCTCCGACATCAACGCCGCCGCCGACACGCCGACAAAGGGCCTCACGCCCGCGCGGACCGCCGATCTCCTCTCGCAATGCCTGCGCCTGGCGGCGGGCTATGCCGTGCGCCAGCAGCCGGGCCGCGACGGCGACGAGGAGGCGAGCAAGCGCGCGTGGGAAAGCATCGACGCCATGGTGGCGGCCGCCCTCCAGGCCACCAACGGAGCGCTGGCCCAGGCCGGAGCCCGCCTCAATCCGCTCGCCCCCGCCGCCTTCGAGAGCGAGCTGCGTCACCACCGCATGACGCTGTCGGTGGAGGTCAACGGCGACGACATCGCGCGCATGCACATCGAGCGCCACCCGCACGAGATGGAGGTGGCCGTCGGCGTGCGCGAGCCCCACCTCGTCGATCTCGGCCGGCGTCGCCGCGTCCCCATCGAGGGCATGACGATCCACGTGCTGGCCGAGCTGATGGCGAGCTGTGCGTGGCCGGCGATCGCCCGCTTCCGCGAGGCGACCCACCCGCGGGTCTGACGCCTCAGGCGCTGCGCTTGCCGAGCATGGAGGCGTAGGCGGCCCGCAGCGACTGCCGCACATGCGTCTCCGTGAAGCCGTGCAGCAGCCGCAGCCGCGCCGCCTCGCCCATGCGCTGGCGCATCTCGGGGTCGCGCGCCAGGAGATCGAGCGCGGCGGCGAGCGCGTCCGGGTCCTCGCGTCGCACGACGAGGCCCTCGATCCCGTCGCGCACGAAATGTCGGCATCCCGGCACGTCGGTCACGACCAGCGGCCGCGCGCAGGCAGCGGCCTCGAGCAGCGCGCGCGGCACGCCTCCGCCCGTGCGCGCCGGCAGCACGCAGATGTCGACGCGGCTCCAGACCTCGCACACTTCGGCCACATGGCCCGGCCACCGCGCCCCGTGCGCGGTGCACCAGTCCGCCAGCACGTCGGCGGCGATCTCCTCCCGGCTCTCGTGATCGACCGCGCCGCACAGCTCCAACCGCAGCGGCGATCCGCGCTTGGCCAGGTGCTCGCCGGCCCGCATCAGGATGTCGATGCCGTTGCGCGCCACCATCTGCCCGACGAAGGCGGCGACCGGCGTCGCGTTGTTCGGGGCCGGCAGCGCCGGGAACCCCTGCGGATCGATGCCGGCGCCGCCCAGCACCGCGAAGCGCCCGCCGGGGTCGATGCCGCGCGAGCGCAGCAGGGTGAGGTCATCCGCATTCTCGACCAGCAGGCACGACTCCGGGCGCCGCAGCATCGATGCCATCAGCCGCAGCGCGCCAGCGTGGTAGAGCCGCGGCAGGTTCCCATCCGCAGCCTCGTTGGCCGCAAGGCCCGGCATCTGCACCACGACGTAGCGCGAGGGCACGAGCTTGGAGGCGAGCCCGCCCAGGATCACGGGCTCCAGCCCCACCAGATGCACGACGTCGGGGTCCTCCGCCTCCAGCACGCGGCCGATCGCCCATGCCGACGACACCTCCCGCACCGGGTTGAGCGACGGCGGACTTTGGTCGAAGTCGATGACCCGCACGCCGAGCTCCTCGATCTCGGCAAGCCGGCCCGACGACCGGGTCGCAACCACCACGCTGAGCGCAATCTCCTTGAGGAAGCCGATCAGCGTCCGGTAGTTGGAGAGCGCCAGCCGGTCCTCCGCCACCAGCAGCAGGACCTTGCGGCACAGCTCTCCGAACGGATCGGCGCCTGGCGCACTCCCCTGCGATGCCGTCCACCGCTTGTCGCTCATGGCCTCGCCCCCGCTGGCCCCACCAGCTGCCGGAACCTACTCCCCGCGTGCGGACGTGTCGAACTGCTCCCCCTGCCAACCCGGATCGGCTTGTGGACGCCTATGGCGCCTTACCGGCTGCAAACGTCCCCAACCGCCCCTATCATCACACCTGTCATTTCACTGTCATCGACCCGTCGTCGCGCTTTGATCCTCCACTTTCCGAATCGGCCCCTGCTGCGCCCCTGCCATTCGCCACGCCCCCTTGAGCATTTGCAAATCGCGATGCCGAGGAAGTCGCGGGCCGCATCTGCGCCTACGCCACCCGCTCCAGGATCGCCGCATCGTCGTTGACGGGGCTGTTGACCCTGAGCGACACCGGCCACAGCGCCAGCGGCGCGGCCGGATAGGTCGCGAGCAGGTCGCGCGGGTCGGGCTCGACAGGCGCAAGCCAGCGGTCGAAATCCTCCGGCGCCACGATCACGGGCATGCGGTCGTGGATCGGCGCGATCAGCTCGTTGGCAGCCGTGGTGATGATGCAGAACGTCCTGACGATCTCGTCGGTCTCGGGGCGGCGCCAACCCTCCCAGATGCCGCCCAGCGCGAATGGCTCGCCGTTGGCCATGCCGATGGCATAGGGCTGCTTGGGTCCCTTGCCCTTCACCTTCGTCCATTCGAAGAAGCTGTCGATCGGCACCAGACAGCGGCGCTTGGCATAGCCAGTGCGAAACATCGGCGCCGAGGCGACGCGCTCGGCCGTGGCGTTGATGGGCTTGAGCTTGGGCGAGGGCTCCTTGGTCCAGAAGGGGATGAGCCCCCACCACAGCCGGTCGAGATGGCGCGCCCCGGTCTCGGGATGCTGGCGGATCACCCAGTGCTGCTGGCCCGGCGCGCCGTTGTAGCGGGGCGGAGGCGGCTCAGCCTCGTAGAGCGGCTCGATCAGGGTGGCGATCTTGAGCCCCAGGACCTTCGGGTTGCTCTTCTGCGTGATGCGGCCGCACATGACTCCCGCTCTAGCAGGCGCCGCTCTGGCTTCCAAGTGCGCTCGCGCAAGCCCGCCGCACAGGACGCGACAGGACGCGACGTGGGTGCGATTGACCGTGAGCTTGAACGCACCTAGCGTCGACACATGGGCTGCCTGAGACGACAGAAGCGCCTGCTGGGCTGGCTCGCCGCCGTTGCACTCCTTGGCAATGTGCTGGCGACGGCGCTCCTTGCCCGCACGACAGCGGCCCTCACGATCCTCGACGATATCCTGGGGCCGATCGCGCTGTGCACGGCGGACGGCGCCAAGACCGCACCCGCCGGCGGCCCGGCACCGGCCGAGAAGGCACCCGCCGACCACTGCCTCACCTGCGTGACGGTCGCGCAGCTCGCGCTCGCCGTCGCCATCATCGCCGCGGCCTTCGTCTTCCCGCTGCTGCGCGCCGGCGGTCCCGCCCCGCCGTGGCAACGCCCGCTCTCCTTGCGCCTGAGACTAGGCGGCATCTCGCCGCGCGCGCCGCCCCTCTTCGCCTGAGCAGCCACGTTGCACGCGCCCCGCCCCTCGAGTGCCGGGCGTCGAGCCTGCTACCCCGGCGGAGAATTCCCGTGCCTCACCTGTTCATGGGCCTGTGCAGATGGATCGCCCTGCTGCTGCTGGCGGCGGCGCTTGCTCCGCCGGCCGCACTCGCTCACAGCCACAAGAAGAAGACCCTCGAGGTCGTGCACCCCTGGACCACGGCGATGAGGGAGGAGCGGGTCGTCAACGTTGCCGTCTACATGAAGCTCAAGAACCAGAGCCGCGGCGCCGAGCGCCTGCTCAGCGCCACAACCCCGCACGCCGACAAGGTCGAGCTCATCGAGCCCAAGGTCGTGGAAGGCGTGAAGTTGCCGACGGCCAGCCAGGCGTTCACCATCCCTGCCCGCGGCGAGCTACTTCTGGGGCCTGACGGACCCCGCCTCCTGCTCAGCGGCTTCAAGAAGCGGCTCAGTGCCTACGACAGCTTCGAGCTGACCCTCGTGTTCGAGAAGGCCGGGCGGATGGTGATCGAGGTCATGGTCGAGGAGGCCGAGATCAAGGAGCCGCACAAGCACTGAGCGGAAACGCTTCGTGCCCGCCGCCGGCCAGCGCCGCGGCGTCATGGGAGAATCGAGGGGTGCGGGGGCAGTTGCGGCGGCATCCAGTTTGATCTTTGAAGGCGGCTGCAACCGCCCCCGCGCAGGATTTTTGGCCTAGTGCCGCGTTTCATCATCTCGGGGGACCTGGGACTTGCACCCAGGCGGCGGCGTGTAGCCCCGTCGCCGGCGGTCGCGTGAACCGGCGGCTCGGCTGCTGCACCCCGCCCTCACTTCGTGGACGCCTCCATGGAGCGACCCCTCGGTGGGCGGAGCGAGAAGAAGTGTAACCCAACTCCGCCGCCCGGGGATAAGTCCGGGCTTGGTGAATCAGCTCCGCCGCCTCGCATCGGCCGGCGGCGGCGCCGCTACCCCGCGCGATGCGCGGCGCGCACGCCCCGTCTCGCTCGACTCGGCGAGCGCATCCGCAAACGTCTCGCGAATATGATCGGCGAGCAGCTCGGGGAAGTCCACGGCGCAGCGCGGCAGCGTGCGGCGGATGTCCCAAAGCACCGCCAGCGAGATCTGCAGCGGATGCGGCTCGCGCCGCAGCGTCACGCGCATCGTGCGCAGCTTGCGGCGGTCAGCGCGCAGGATCGAGGGCACGATGGCAACGCCATGCCCGACCTCGGCAAGCGCGAGCAGAGCATGTACGGCACGGCTTTCGACGAGCACATTGGGCCTCACGTCCGCCAGCCGGCAGGCCGCGTCGAACACGTTGCGGGTGCCGAAGCTGGTATCGAGCACGAGCAGCGGATATTTCGCGAGACGGCGAATGTCGATCGCATCGCCAGCCTCCGCGATCAGCGAAGGGACGGCGGCCGCGGTCACATGGAAGCGCGGCAGCAGGTGCGTGGCGAAGCGCCGCTCGTCGACCTCCATCGAGTTCACGACATTGACCGCGACGTGCGCCTCGCCGCGCTCGAGCATGCCGAGGTGGGCCGCCGCATCCGCCTCGAGCAACGCCAGCTTCACCTCCGGATGGCGCGCGGCGTAGCGCGCCAGGAAGGTCGGGAACAGCGCCTCGATGGTCAGCGCGGAAGCGGCAATGCGCAGCGTGTGGATGTCGCCCCTGCGCAGCGCGCCGACGCGCTCGCCAAGCGAGGCCGCGTGCGCGAGCAGGCTGCGGCAGTCCCCCAGCAGCTGCTCGCCGCGCGCCGAGAGCAACAGGCGCCGCCCCGCGCGCTCGAACAGCTCGAAGCCCAGCTCCTCCTCGAGGGTCGCGACTTGCCGCGATAGCGCCGGCTGCGTGATGCGCAGGGCCTGCGCGGCCCTCGACACGGAGCCCAGCTCCGCGACCGCCACGAACGTCCTCAGCCGACGGAGGTCCATGTTCTCCCCATATGCCGATCCGGCATGCAAAACGCGAAATATTATGCATTGGACGGGAGGCTCGCCAATGCCCAAAACAGCGCCAGCGTTGACCCAAAGGTCAACCTTTCGAGAAGGAGAGCGACGATGACCCTTCGCCTTGGCGACACCGCCCCCGACTTCGAGGCAGAGACGACCGCCGGCCGCATCAAGTTCCACGACTGGATCGGCAGCTCCTGGGCCGTGCTGTTCTCGCACCCCAAGGACTTCACGCCGGTGTGCACCACCGAGCTCGGCTACATGGCCAGGATCAAGCCCGAGTTCGAGAAGCGCGGCGTCAAGATCATCGAGCTCTCCGTCGACCCTGTCGAGGACCACGCCAGGTGGGCCAAGGACATCAAGGAGACCGAGGGCCACGCGCCCAACTTCCCGATGATCGGCGATCCCACGCTGGCGATCTCCAAGTTGTGGGGCATGCTGCCGGCGGAGACCAAGGGCACGAGCGAGGGCCGCACGCCCGCCGACAACCACACGGTGCGAAACGTGTTCGTGATCGGCCCGGACAAGAAGATCAAGCTGGTGCTGGTCTACCCGCTGACCACGGGCCGCAACTTCGACGAGGTGCTGCGCGTGATCGACTCGTTGCAGCTGACAGCCAAGCACAAGGTGGCGACACCCGTGAACTGGAAGCACGGCGAGGACGTCATCATCGCCGGCTCGGTGTCGGACGAGGACGCCAGGAAGACCTACCCGCAGGGCTGGAAGGCACCGAAGCCCTACATCCGCATCGTGCCGCAGCCGCGCTGAGGCGCATGCCGCGCCACGAGCCGCCCGCCCCACCCGCACGGGGCGGGCGGCATCGCGCGAACCCGGCAAGCGCGGCTTCGAGGCTAGATCACCTGGCCCGTGGCCCCGTCGATCAGGTGCATGTTGTTGAGGTCCGCGGCAAGGCGCAGCGGCGCACCGTCGCGCGCACCAGCGTTGGGATTGACGCGCCCGCACACCTGCGTCCCGTTGATCGGGAAGTAGACCAGCGTCTCCATGCCCATCGGCTCGGTGACGTCGAGCTTGGCCTCGAACGGCACCTCGCCGGGCTCGAGGTTCGCGCCGGCTTCCGTAATGTGCTCGGGCCTCAGCCCCAGCAGCAGCTTGCCGTTGTTGGCGTGGCCACGATACTGCTCGGCGCGCGCCGACGGCACCGGCAGCGTCAGCTCGTCCGTGAGCCTGATCTTGAGCGCGCCGTCGCTGCCTTCCATGCTGCAAGGAATGAAGTTCATGGCCGGCGAGCCGATGAAGCCCGCAACGAAGCGCGTCCTGGGCTTGTGATAGAGCTGGTGGGGCGTGCCCACCTGCTCGATGATGCCGTTGTTCATCACCACCACGCGGTCGGCCAGCGTCATGGCCTCGACCTGGTCGTGGGTGACGTAGACCGTGGTGGTGCGAACCTGCTGGTGCACCTTCTTGATCTCGGTGCGCATCTGCACGCGCAGCTTAGCGTCGAGGTTCGACAGCGGCTCGTCGAACAGGAACACCTTGGGATTGCGCACGATTGCGCGGCCCATGGCGACGCGCTGGCGCTGCCCGCCCGAGAGCTGCTTGGGCTTGCGGGCGAGCAGTTCCTTGATGTCGAGGATGCGGGCCGCCTCGTCGACGCGCTTCCTGATCTCGGCCTTGGGATAGCGCTTGAGGCGCAGCCCGAACGACATGTTCTGCTCCACCGTCATGTGCGGATAGAGCGCGTAGTTCTGGAACACCATGGCGATGTCGCGGTCCTTCGGCGGCACGTCGTTGACGACGTCGCCGCCGATCATGATCTCGCCGCCCGTGATGTCCTCGAGGCCCGCGATCATCCTGAGCGTCGTCGACTTGCCGCAGCCCGACGGCCCCACCAGCACCACGAACTCGTGGTCGGCGATCTCGAGGTCGATGCCGCGCACGGCCTCGACCTCGTCGTACTTCTTGACGATCTTGTGCAGCTTGACTTCCGCCATCGGTCTTTTCAGCCCTTCGTCGCACCCGCCGTCAATCCGGCGATGTAGTAGTCCATCAGGAACGCGTAGATGATGAGGGGCGGCGCGGCGCCCAGCAGCGCGCCGGTCATGATCTGCCCCCAGTTGTAGACGTCGGCCTTCACCAGCGAGGTGATGATGCCCACCGGCAGCACCAGCTGGTCGACCGAGGTCGTGAACGCCAGCGGGTAGAGGAACTGCGCCCAGCTGACCGTGAAGGCGAAGATGGTGGCGGCGATCAGGCCGGGCAGCGCCACGGGAATGAAGATCTTGGTCAGCGTCTGCATCCAGGTGGCGCCGTCGATCAGCGCCGCCTCGTCGAGCTCCTTGGGGATCGAGGCGAAGTAGCCGATCATGATCCAGGTGCAGAACGGCACGGTGAGCGTGGGATAGAGGATCAGCAGCACCCACCAGCGATTGATCAGCTCGATGTCGGTCCACTCCTTGAAGGTGGCGAACATCTTGAAGAGCGGCAGGAACAGCAGCGTCTCGGGGATCAGGTAGGTGAGGAACACGCCGGTCGCCAGCGTCGCCGAGCCCCAGAACCTCATGCGCGACAGCGCGAACGCGGCCGGCACCGAGATCAGCATCGTCAGCACCACGACGAACACGGAGACCAGCGCCGAGTTGCGGAAGAACATGAGGTACTCGGGCGAGGACAGCAGCCCCGAGTAGTTCTCGAGCGTGGGATGGTAGACCCACCATGGGCTCGTCGCCGCCGAGATCTCCTGGCTGGTCTTGAGCGACGTGATCAGCATGTAGACGGGGGGCAGAAGGAATAGGATCGCAAACAGCACCAGGAAGAAATACGACCAGCGCAGCGCCCAGGTGCGGTCGCGGCTCATGCTGCCGTACCTGGAGCGGGCGATGGCGCCGGCGGGCGCGGCGGCGGTGGTGACAGCCATCAGACCTCACTCCCCCGGCGCGTGATGTCGCGCAGGATGAACGTTGCGGCCACGGCCAGGATCGGCACCATGAACAGCGACACGCAGGCGCCGAGCGGGATGTCGCCGCCCTGGATGCCGAGCCAGAACGACCAGGTGGCGAACACGTGCGTCTTGTCGATGGGGCCGCCCGCCGTGATGATGCGCACGATATCGAAGTTGGCGAACGTGACGATCAGCGAGAACAGCGCGGTGATGGCGATGATGTTGCGCATCATCGGCAGCGTCACGTACCACATGCGCTGCCACCAGTTGGCGCCGTCGATCTCGGCCGCCTCGTAGAGCTGCTCGGGGACAGACTTGAGCGCGGCCAGATACATGATCATGAAGAACGGCGCACCGATCCAGATGTTGATCAGGATGACGGAGAAGCGCGCCCAGTTGACGTCCCCGGTCCAGGCGATGGGGCCGATACCGAACAGGGCCAGGATCCAGTTGAAGGCGCTGTAGGAGGGATCGAACAGCCACAGCCAGGCCAGGCAGCTCATGGCCGGCGGGATCACCCACGGCACCAGCAGCATGCCGCGCCACTTGCGCTGTCCCTTGGCCGGGATGTTGTGCACGAAGTGGGCGACGATGAAGCCGATCAGCGCTTTGAAGATGACGGCGGTGATGGCGAAGATGCAGGACTGCTGCACCACCATCCAGAACGTCTCGCGCTTGAACAGAAACACGAAGTTACTCAAGCCGACGAAGCGCTCCATCGACTTGTTGAGCGTCGCCAGATGCAGCGAATAGAACGCCGGATAGATGACCAGCAGGCTGATCAGCAGAATCAGCGGCAGCGCCATGAGGAACGCCACCGTCGACTTGCGCTGCATGGCCTTGCGCAGGCTGCTGCGAGGGCGCGCGGGCACCCTAGCCTCGATCCCTTGAATGGCTGCGTCGACCATCGGCGACCTCGCTGTGCGTCCATCTCCCCTCTCCGCTTGCGGGGAGAGGGCCAGGGCGGGGGCAGCAACAGGCTTCAGCGCATGGACTGAGACTGCCCCTCACCCTCCCTCTCCCAATTTGTGAAGAATGGGGAGAGGGAGAAGGTCCTACGTGCGCATGTAGCCCTCGAGCTCGCCCTCGGCCCAGGCGAGCGTCTGCTCCATCTTCTCGCCTTTCAGGATGCGCACGACCATCTTGGTGTGGATCGCCTGGGTGTAGATCTGCACGGCGATCTTCGGCGGAGCGGGCGCTGCCGCGACCGACAGGATCTGGTGGTTGTAGGGGTTGGGATAATGAAACAGCGTCCCCTTCGGCGGGCCAATCTCAGCCCAGATCTTCAGATCGGTGAGCTTCTCGAACGACGGCAGGTCGTAGCCGGCGCTGGCATCCACCATCTTCTCGACCGACGAGCGCTGCGACAGGAACAGCAGCAGGTCCTTGGCCGCCGTCTTGTTCTTGCCGAAATTCCAGATGCCCCAGAAGTACGGCAGGAACGGCACATACCGGCCGGCCGGGCCCGCGGGCATGCCGTGGGTCCAGCACTGCTCGGCCACTTGCGGCGCATCGCGCTTGGCCACCGCCCAGGCGCTCGGCGGGTTCATGATCAGCGAGCCCTTGCCGGACACCAGGTATTTGTTGTTGGAGGCGTTGTCCCAGGCCGGCGCATCGGGCGGCAGCCACTGGGCCAGCTTGATGTAGTATTCGAGCGCCTTGCGCACCGGGTCGGATTTGACGGTGATCTTGCCCTTGGCGTCGACCAGGGCAGCGCCGAAGGACTGGAAGATTGCGCCGGCCGTGTCGACATTGTCCTCGGGCGTGCCGAGGCCGATGCCGAACGGATTGCCGCCCTTGTGACAGGCCTCGGCGGCCTTGAGCATGGCATCGAGGGTCCAGCCGTCGGCCTTGGGCGCGCCGCCCGCCGGGTACATTGCCAGGATGTCGATGTCGGCGTGCTTCTTGAGCAGGTCGATGCGGGAGCAGGGCCCCTTGATCTGGCTGCCGACGCAGGTGGGAACTGCGAGCCACTTGTTGTTGGCGCGAGCAAGATACTCCACGGTCGGGTTGACCTTGCCATGGGTCTTGATGAGCTCGCCCATGACGTCGTCGACCGGCTCGAGGTTGTTGGCGTGGTCGGCCGGCTGCCAGGTCGGGAAGGCGAGAATGTCGTGGCCGGATTTAGCCTGCGATTCGGCGGCGATGGTCAGCAGGTTCTTGTGACCTTGCGAGGTCACGTAGTCGATCTGCAGCTCGACCTTGTTCTTGGCGCCCCATTCCTCGCACAGGGCCTTGGAGGCGTTGTTGCCGCCGGGCACCCAGTGGTCCCAGAACATGATCGACAGCTTGCCGGCCGCATGCGCGGTGCGCACGAACGGCGCGGCAACCATCGCCGAGGCCGCAACCGACGTCGCAACGAACTGCCGGCGGGTCAACTTTGCTTTCTTCATCAGGCTTCCTCCTTCTTCATCTCTTCTGTTTTTCTTTGCGGGGGTTCGCCACCGCGGCGGTCCCCGTGAAACTCTCACGCGTGCGGTTCAGTCCCTTTCGTGCGCGAGACATGACGTGCGCCCGCGCGTCGTCAAATCAGAGCGATTCGCGAGGTTTGGGCTTCGAGCGTCGAGCGCAACCTGGGGGCTGCTCGAAAGACGCCAATGCTTGGTGTGTTCAGTGCTTTCGCGTCGCAAGCCTCGCTCCTGGGCGTTCTCCCGCGGAATTCTTTTTCCTTATTGCCGCCCGATCGAGCCAAGCGGTTTCGCGCATTTGACGGCGGGGCGGGGCGGCGTGTCAAGGTCGCCTGGCATACCTATGGCGAAGTAGGCGCCGTAAAATCTCCGACAATGTGAACCGGCGGCAGCCGCACGCTCTCCTAGCGCACCTCGAGGAATGCCGAGGCGCCCGTGCCGATCAGGCGCGGCAGATGCGTGTAGATGTAGCGGCAGCCCTTGCCGACGACCTCCTGCAGCGTCTCGGCCGTCGCCGGCATGCCGGGCGCTCGTCCGGCGGCGACGATCTTGGCCAGCGTCTCGTCGATGGCCTTGGCCACCGCCGGCGCCTTGGGGTTGCCGGGAAAGCCCATCGACTGCGAAAGATCCGAGGGACCGATGAAGAACACGTCGACATCCTCGACCGAGAGGATCTCCTCGACATTGCGGATTGCCGCCTCGTGCTCGAGCTGGACGCACACCAGCGACTGCGCGTTGGCAGCCCGCGTGAAGTCGGGCATGCGCGCGCCGAGCCCCCATGCGTCCGGCCGCGTGCCGGCGGCGAGCCCGCGCATGGCGCCAGGCCCGAACTTGACTGAGGCGACCGCGCGGCGCGCGTCCTCGGCCGTATTCACGTGCGGCACCTGCACGCCCATCACGCCGCGGTCCATGACGCTCTGGATGTCGCTCGGGGAGTTGCTGCGCGGCCGCGCGATCGGCGTGATGCCGACGGCATCGGCCGCCATCGCCATCACCTCCACGTCGCCGAGCCCGATGCTGCCGTGCTCGCAGTCGATCAGCACCCAATCGAAGCCCGCATGCCCCAGCATCTCCACGATCTGCGGCGAGGGAAACATCACCGAACAGCCGAGCGCGGGCTCGCCGCGCGCGATCTTCTCCTTCATGCGGTTGGGTCTCATGGCCGTCGCCTCATGCCCGCGCCAGCTTCTTGAGCCGCTGCTCGCGCAGGAAGGTGTATAGCCCGGCGCCGGTGACGATGGCGATGCCCGCCCACGTCGGCAGGTCGGGGACCTCGCCCCACACCAGGAAGCCCGCCAGGATGGCCCACAGCAGAATCGAATAGCGGAACGGGGCCACCACCGCGATCTCGCCCGTGCGCATGGCCGCGACCAGCCAGTACTGGCCCGCGAGCAGCGCCGCGGCGGCAACGACGAGGATGCCGAACGTCGACAGCGATGGTTGTCGCCAATCCTCGAAGGCGATGAACGCCGGGCTTGTCAGCGCGACGAGCGCCGCCGCCGTGGTGACGATGACGAGCGGGGGCACGTGCCCCGGCACGCTGCGCGAGAGCAGGTCGCGCGCAGCCGAGAAGATGACGGCGAGGATCGCCAGGATCGTATAGGGCTCGAACGCCACGCCGCCCGGCCGCACGATCAGCAGCACGCCGAGGAGGCCCACGCACGTCGCCGTCCATCGCCGCCAGCCGACCTTGGCACCCATGAACACGGCTGCCCCCGCCGTGACCGCCAGCGGCACGAACTGCAGCAAGCCGAAGATGTCGGCCATCGGCATGTGCACCAGCGCTGCGAGGAAGGTGAACGTCCCGTCGAGGTCGGCCGCTGCGCGCCACATCACCCTCGAGGAGAACGCATGCGCCAGCGCCGACACCATGCCCGAGCCGACGATCAAGATCAGGCCCAGGCCGGTCGTGAGCGTCGCGCGGATGAAGATCGCCTCGCCGATCGGCAGCCGCCCGCCGGCGAGCTTCATCAGCGTGTCGTTGACGACGAACGCCGCCATCGCCAGCAGCATCGCGCCGATCCCGCGCAGGTTCTCCGAGCGCCCATGCGCGTGAACGGCGATGCTCATCGGGAAGTGCGCGCGTCCGTAGGTGAGAGATATGTCGGCGCCTGGCGTTGGACGACTACTGTCTCAACGCCAAGAACTCGTCTAGGGTGAGGCCAGCATCAGCAATGATGCGTCTCAGCGTGCCAGGGCGGACTTGTTTGTGGTCTGGGACGACCACGCGAGCAAAGGGGCTATCACGCCGAAGAATCATGTGGCTTCCAGCTTGGCGTCGAAACACAAAGCCCGCGCGTTCCAGGATTGAGCACACCTCACGACCGGACAGGTCGACGGGAAGCTTCGGCACGGTGCCAACTCACGCGACCTCGATCTCAGCGAACTCCTTGCCGATCTCGGTCGGCACAGGATCTCCGGCCTCTCGACAGTCCTCGATGTAGAGAGCGACAGCTTCACGGATGTTCGCCAGCGCCTCCTCGCGCGAGTCGCCCTGACTAATGCAGCCGGGCAGCGCGGGCACACTCGCGACAAAGCCGCCATCATCTTCGGGCTCGAGCAGAACCGTGTAGCGCATCCGCCGACTCCCGCCTAACCCCCCGTCACGCTCATGTGCCGGGCCACCGCCGGCTGCTTGGTGCGCCGGTCGATGACGAAGTCGTGGCCCTTGGGCTTGCGCGAGATGGCCTCGTCGATGGCGCGCATCAGCAGCGCATCGTCCGCGCTCGCGCGCAGCGGCGCGCGCAGGTCGGCCGCATCGTCCTGGCCCAGGCACATGTAGAGCGTGCCGGTGCAGGTCAGCCGCACGCGGTTGCAGCTCTCGCAGAAATTGTGCGTCATCGGTGTGATGAAGCCGATCCGCCCGCCGGTCTCCTTGACGCGCACGTAGCGCGCCGGCCCGCCCGTGCGGAAGGGGATGTCCTCGAGCGTGAAGCGGTCCATCAGGCGCGCGCGCACGATCGACAGCGGCAGGTACTGGTCGGTGCGGTCGCCGTCGATGTCGCCCATCGGCATCGTCTCGATCAAGGTGAGGTCGAAGCCACGGCTGTGCGCGAAACGCGTCAGCTCCTCGATCTCGTCCTCGTTGAGGCCCTTGAGCGCTACCGCGTTGAGCTTGACGGCGAGGCCGGCCTTCTCGGCCGCATCGATGCCCGCCATCACCTGCGCGAAGTCGCCCCAGCGCGTGATGGCCTTGAAGCGATCGGGCTTGAGCGTATCGAGCGAGACATTGATGCGGCGCACACCCGCGTCCTTGAGCTCCTGCGCAAACTTGGTGAGCTGGCTGCCGTTGGTGGTGAGCGTCAATTCGTCGAGGCCGCCGCCCAGGTGCCGCGACAGCGCCCGGAACAGCCACAGGATGTTCTTGCGCACAAGCGGCTCGCCGCCAGTGATCCGCAGTTTACGCACACCCTTGGCAACGAACGCCGAGCACAGCCGGTCCAGCTCCTCAAGCGACAGAAGGTCCTTCTTGGGCAGGAACGTCATGTGCTCGGACATGCAATAGGAGCAGCGGAAATCGCACCGGTCGGTCACGGACACTCGGAGGTAGGTGACGTGCCGCCCGAACGGGTCGATCATGTGTTCTGACATTTGCGAGTTGCCCAACTCGAGCCTTGATGGCCGGAAAACCACACGCGGTGGCCTCCCAAGCAACGTAGCGTCAAGGCCGGGAAGTTCAAGCTGTCCCCGTTCGCAAGACGATCTCCGCCAGACCGCAAGTCAACTGTCTTGCAAAATCATGTAAATTTTACAATATATCGCACTGCACAAGATCAACTCAACGCGCTTCCAAGCTCTCGCTCGGAATTGTTCAAGCTTAGACTTTGAATAATTCCGATTTGAGTTGCCTGATGTCCGCAAACTGGGCAACATTAAACAACTAACAAGGCTGGCAGCGGGGAAACGACAGCCGGGGAGGATGTGTTGTCTGCGGCTCAGTCCGCGAACGTGGCGGCAACATTGGTCGATGTGGGACCTGAAGATCAGCTTCGGGCCCATCTTTACCGATTGCTCGCCCGATTCCTGTCCGGGCCCCCGAGCCCGGCAACGCTCGAGATCGGCGCCGCACTCAGCGGCGATCACAGCGAGCTCGGCCGCGCGATTGCCGCCTTCGCGCACATATGCACGCGCTCGCAGGCGGCGACCGTCGCCGAGGAGTACCACGAGCTCTTCATCGGCCTCGTCCGCGGCGAGCTCGTCCCCTACGGCTCCTACTATCTAACCGGCTTCCTGCACGAGAAGCCGCTCGCCAAGCTGCGCCAGGACATGGGCCGGCTCGGCGTCGAGCGCGACCCCGACGTCCTCGACCCCGAGGACCACATCGCCTCGCTCTGCGAGATGATGGCGGGCTTCATCGACGGCTCGCTCGGACGCGCGTTCTCGCTCGAGCAGCAGAAGGCCTTCTTCACCGCACACATCGGCTCGTGGGCGCCTGTCCTCTTCCGTGACATGGAAGCGGCCAAGGCGTCTGTGCTCTACGCGACACTCGGGTCCGTCGGCCGCATCTTCCTCGAGATCGAGGAGGGTGCGTTCGCGATGGCGTGAAACTTTCTTCGATTTGGCAACCCCGCTCGGCGGGATGGGACGTGGCAATTGAGACTGGAAATATCGGAACGGAGGCAAGGCTCATGAAGCAGGACAAGAAAGAGGCGGTCGCCGACCGCCGCAGCTTCCTGAAGCTCGCGGGCGCTGGCGCCGCTGCCGGCGGCGCCGCATTGGTTGGCGGAGAGAAGACGGCCGAGGCCGCGGAGGCCAAGCCCAAGACGTCGCTCTATCGCGAGACCGAGCACATCCGCCGCTACTACGAGCTGGCGCGCTGACGCATTCGAGCACGTACAGCCGGCCGCAAGACGTGGCTGCAGCCGGCGCGAACAAACCAGGGAGAGAGGCATGCTCAGGAAGAAGATGAGCGGCGTGGCGAAAGCCCCCCGTCTGTCGTCTGCCCTGCAGGAGCAGGCGCCAGGCACAGTGGACCGGCGCGCATTCTTGAGGCATTCGGGCCTCGCCATCGGCGGGCTCGCGGCCGTGTCGACGATGGCCGGCGGCAGGGTGCGCGAGGCGCAGGCGGCAGCCCCCACCGCGGGCGCCAGAATCGACATCAAGAAGTCCGTCTGCACGCACTGCTCGGTCGGCTGCACAATCATGGCCGAGGTGCAGAACGGCGTGTGGATCGGCCAGGAGCCGGGCTTCGACAGCCCCCTCAACCTCGGCGCCCACTGCGCCAAGGGCGCCGCGGCGCGCGAGCATGCGCACGGCGACCGCCGCCTCAAGTATCCCATGAAGCTCGTGGGCGGAAAGTGGACGCGCATCAGCTGGGACGTCGCCATCAACGAGATCGGCGACAAGATGCTCGACATCCGCCAGAAGTCGGGTCAGGACGCGGTCTATTTCCTGGGCTCCGCCAAGTTCTCCAACGAGCAGGCGTACCTGTTCCGCAAGTTCTACGCCTTCTGGGGCTCCAACAACGGCGATCATCAGGCGCGCATCTGCCACTCCACGACCGTCGCGGGCGTCGCGAACACGTGGGGCTACGGCGCCATGACCAACTCCTACAACGACATCCAGAAGTCGAAGGCGATCTTCCTGATCGGCGGCAACCCCGCCGAGGCGCACCCCGTCTCCGTGCAGTTCCTCCTGAAGTGCAAGGAGCAGAACAACGCGCCGCTGATCGTGTGCGACCCGCGCTTCACGCGCACGGCCGCGCATGCCACCGAGTACGTGCGCTTCCGCCCCGGCACCGATATCGCGCTGATCTGGGGCATCCTCTGGCACATCTTCGAGAACGGCTGGGAGGACAAGGAGTTCATCCGCAAGCGCGTCTGGGGCATGGACTTCGTGCGCGAGGAGGTCGGCAAGTGGACACCCGAGGAGACCGAGAAGGTCACGGGCGTGCCCGGCGCGCAGCTGCGCCGCGTTGCCAAGACGCTCGCCACCAACAAGCCGGGCACCGTGATCTGGTGCATGGGCGGCACGCAGCACACGGTCGGCAACGCCAACGTGCGCGCCTACTGCATCCTGCAACTCGCGCTCGGCAACATGGGAACGGCTGGCGGCGGCACCAACATCTTCCGCGGCCATGACAACGTGCAGGGCGCCACCGACTTCGGCGTCGAGCCCGGCACTCTCCCCGGCTACTACGGCCTCGCAGAGGGCGCCTGGAAGCATTGGTCGCGCGTCTGGGATGTCCCCTACGACCACGTGCTCTCCCGCTTCAAGGACAAGAAGATGATGGAGGAGGCGGGCATCCCGCTCTCCCGCTGGGCCGACGGCGTGCTCGAGGCCAAGGAGAACGTCGCGCAGTCCGACACCCTCAAGGCCGTGTTCTTCTGGGGCCATGCGCCGAACTCGCAGACCCGCGGACCCGACCTCAAGAAGGCGTTCGAGAAGCTCGACATGCTGGTCGTCGTCGACCCGCATCCCACCGTCAGCGCCGTGCTGCACGACCGCACCGACGGCGTCTACCTGCTCCCGGCCGCCACCCAGTACGAGACGACGGGATCGGTCACCGCCTCCAACCGCTCGCTGCAGTGGCGCGAGAAGGTGTTCGGTCCGTTCTTCGAGGCCAAGGAAGACCACGAGATCATGTATCTCCTGGCCAAGAAGCTCGGCTTCGAGAAGGAGATGTTCAAGAACATCAAGGTCGAGAAGAACGTCCCCGAGCCCGAGTCCATCACCCGTGAGTTCAACAAGGGCATGTGGACTATCGGCTACACGGGCCAGAGCCCCGAGCGGCTCAAGCTGCACATGGCCAACCAGCACACCTTCGACAGGGTGACGCTGAAGGCCAATGGCGGCCCGTGCGACGGCGACTACTACGGATTGCCGTGGCCCTGCTGGGGCACCGCCGACATCAAGCATCCCGGCACGCCGAACCTCTACGACACCTCCAAGCCCGTCTCCGACGGCGGCCTCAACTTCCGCGTCAACTGGGGGCTGACGGTCAAGGGGCAGGCCAACGACAAGTGGTCGAAGAACGATCCCGTCGCCGACAGCCTGCTCGCCGTCGACAGCTATCCGCAGGGTGCCGAGATCAAGGACGGCCACCCGCCGGTGTCGATGGGCCTGCTGCAGAAGATGGGATGGGACAAGGACCTCACCCCTGAGGAGCTCGCCGTCATCAACAGGATCGGCGGCGACAAGCCCGAGAACGTGATGTGGACGGTCGATATGTCGGGCGGTATCCAGCGCGTGGCGATCAAGCACGGCATCGCGCCGTTCGGCAACGGCAAGGCGCGCTGCGTCGTCTGGAACTTCCCCGACGGCGTGCCGCTGCATCGCGAGCCGCTCTACACGGCGCGCCGCGACCTGCTGCCGAAGTATGCGACCCACCCGGATCGTAAGCTCAACCGCCTGCCCCTGCTGTTCGCGTCGATCCAGGCCAAGGATGTCTCCAAGGACTATCCGATCGTCCTCACCTCGGGCCGTCTGGTCGAGTACGAGGGCGGCGGCGAGGAGCAGCGCTCCAATCCGTGGCTCGCCGAGCTGCAGCAGAACATGTTCGTGGAGATCAACCCCAACGACGCCAACAACCTCGGCATCAAGGACGGCCAGCAGGTGTGGGTGGAGGGGCCCGAGAAGGGCAAGGTCCGCGTCATGGCAATGGTGACGGAGCGGGTCGGCAAGGGCGTCGCCTTCATGCCGTTCCACTTCGGCGGCCACTTCCAGGGCAAGGACCTGCGATCGAAATATCCTGCGGGCACGGACCCCATCGTGCTCGGTGAGTCGGCCAACACGGCCACCACCTACGGGTACGACATCGTCACCCAGATGCAGGAAACCAAGACCACGCTCTGCAAGATTTGGAGGGCCTGACCATGGCGCGCATGAAGTTCCTCTGCGACGCGGAGCGGTGCATCGAGTGCAACGCCTGCGTCACCGCCTGCAAGAACGAGCACGAGGTGCCCTGGGGCGTGAACCGGCGGCGCGTCGTCACCATCAACGACGGCAAGCCGGGCGAGCGCTCGATCTCGGTCGCCTGCATGCACTGCTCGGACGCGCCGTGCGCGGCCGTCTGCCCGGTCGACTGCTTCTATCAGACCGAGGAAGGCGTGGTCCTGCACAACAAGGACCTGTGCATCGGCTGCGGATACTGCTTCTACGCCTGCCCGTTCGGGGCCCCGCAATACCCGCAGGCCTCCAACTTCGGCTCCAGGGGCAAGATGGACAAGTGCACCTTCTGCGCCGGCGGCCCGGAGAAGAACGAGGAGGTGCAGTTCAAAAAGTACGGCCGCAACCGTCTGGCCGAGGGCAAGCTGCCGCTGTGCGCGGAGATGTGCTCGACCAAGGCGCTGCTGGCCGGCGACGGCGACATCGTGTCCGCGATCTACCGCGAGCGCGTCGTCACCCGCGGCTTCGGCTCCGGCGCCTGGGGCTGGGGCAAGGCCTACCCCGGCCAGTCCGGCTGACCTTTGGACCTCGGCACGGGACCAAGCTCGGAGCCGGAGTCGCAAGCTGCTGACGGAAGGGGCGGCCGACAGGTCGCCCTTTCTTGTCTCGACACCATCGGGACCGCCGGGCCGGCGGCTGCGGAGCCGCAGGCCTCAGGGGCCCGGAAGGAGATGCACATGGCACGCCCACGCCGCGTCCTGCTGCTTGCCGCTCTAGTCATCGCTGCGGGCGCGAGCGCCTGCCGCGAGACCGAGCAGAACCGACCACTCGAGTTCGAGCCTCACGTCTACCGGGGCGAGAAGCTGCCGTCTCTGAGCGAGCAGCAGACGCGCAACCTGCAGGAGCGCGGCAATCTGCAGAAGTGAGCGGGCGGGCGGCCCCAGATTGGCAGGACGGGCGCCGCTTGGCACAATGCACGGCAATGGGCTCCAAAGGGCCCGGGCAAAAGGACGATCGGGAGGATCGCACACATGACAACACGCTCGACTGGCCGCTCCATCGGCAGGCGTGTGCTCACGGCAGCAGCGGTGCTCGCCGGCCTCGCGCTGGCGCTGACGCTCGGGTTGTCGTCCGTCGACGCGCAGCAGGCTCCGAGCTCCAGCGTGCGCCCGCCGCCGGGCGCCTCGGTGCCGGGCGGCCCCAACGTCGTCGCTCCGGAGCGGCCCGGCAACTACGACGTCGAGCTCTGGAAGAAAGTGCGTGAGGGCCTCAGCGGCCAGGTCTCGATCCCCGATAGGAAGGCCGGCCAGCTCGTGCAGTCCGACGGCGAGGCCTGGCGCAACTTCCGCAACGGCCCCCTGCCGCGCGTGGGGCTGTGGGCCATGGTGGCCGTGGTCGGCGTGCTCGCCCTCTTCTTCCTGCTGCGCGGCCGCATCAGGATCGAGCACGGCTGGGCCGGCCGCACCATCACCCGCTTCACCGAGATCGAGCGTATCGGCCACTGGCTGCTCGCCGTCTCCTTCATCATCCTGGCGCTGACCGGGCTCAACGTCCTCTACGGCCGCTATGCGCTGCTGCCGCTGATCGGCGCGGATGCCTTCTCGGCCATCTCGATCGCCGGCAAGTGGCTCCACAACTACGTGGCCTTTGCCTTCATGGTGGGCCTGTTTCTGACCTTCGTCGTCTGGATCCGGCACAACTTCCCGTCCTGGCGCGACATCGTGTGGCTCGCCAAGGGCGGCGGCATGTTCGTGAAGGGCTCGCATCCGCCGGCCTGGAAATTCAACGCCGGCCAGAAGATCCTGTTCTGGCTCATCATGCTCGGCGGCCTGTCGCTGTCGCTGTCCGGACTCGCCCTGATGTTCCCGTTCCAGACCGCGCTGTTCGCCAAGACGTTCGCGATCGTCAACATGCTGGGCTTCCATCTGCCGACCGAGCTGACGCCGGTGCAGGAGATGCAGTACGCCACCAGCTGGCACGGCATCGTCGCGCTGGCACTGATCGTGGTGGTGATCGGCCACATCTACATCGGCACGCTCGGCATGCAGGGCGCTTTCTCGGCGATGGGCTCGGGCCAGGTTGACGTCAACTGGGCCAAGGAGCACCACAGCCTGTGGGCCGAGCGCGAGATCGAGAGGATGGAGGCGACGGCGACCGCCGAGACGGGCGCCGCGCGACCAGCCCCGGCCGAGTGAGCAAGTAGCCTGCGCCAGATACACCGGCCCCGAGGAGAACCCGAATGCGAGCCTTCATCCTGAGCCTCGTCGCCCTGGCCGTGATCACGGCGGCGTCGGCGGTCGTGCTGCAGCAGATGCCGATGTCGGCAAGCGACGTGTTCTCGTCCAAGCCCAACGTGCGGCTGTAGTGTCATCCCGGAATTCGCGCAGCGAGTACCCCGGATCCAGAGCCGCACTTCCTCGCCCCCAGTTCCCGGCTCTCGGGTTACGGCACGCGGCCGGGATGACAGGAGGTCCCCTATGAACGAAGACAAGTTCAACATGTCGCTCAGGAAGTTCCTGAAGCAGGTCGGCGTAACCTCGCAGCGCGAGATCGAGCGCGTCGTGCGCGAGAACGGGCTCGACAAGGGCAAGCTCAAGGTGCGCATGGTGCTGACCGCCGCCGGCACCTCCCTCAACCACGTGGTCGAGGAGGACCTCGACCTCGGCTGAGATCTGCCGCCGCGCAGCGCCCCAATGCACCTCGCCGATCCCAGGTTTCCGCCGCTCCTGAAGGGCCATCCCGTGAAGGCGCCGCGGCAGCCGTTCGCGCATGCCTGCCGGCTGGCGCAGACGGCCAAGCTCGGCGCCGGCGATGTGGTGTGGAGCCGCAATGCCGGCCGAGCCCAGCTCGCGATCGTGCTCGAGCCCGAGGTGGCGCTCGAGCGCGCGCTACAGATGGGCCCGCTCATGTTGGTGGCGCTCGGCGACAGCCTGGGCTCGCTCTGCCCGCCCAAGGTGGCCGTTCAGTACCGCTGGCCTGGAAGCCTGCTGCTCAACGGATCGGTGGCGGGAAACGTGCGCCTCGCGGCTGCGCGCGTGCCGGCTGACACGGTGCCCGCCTGGATGGTCGTCGGCGCCGATCTCGACATCGCCGCGCCGCGCCAGGACCGGCAGGACTTCTCCGCGACCTCGCTCGACGAGGAGGCAGGGCCCGGCATCACGCGCACCGACCTCCTGCAATCGCTCGCAGCGCACTTCCTGACGAACCTCAACGCCTGGCAGGACGACGGCTTCCGCGCCGTTAACGACCGGTGGTTTTTCCGGGCGGAGGGACGAGAGGCGCCGACCACGATCATGCATGGCGACGCACTCATCGAGTGTCGGGTGCTCGGCCTCGACGAGAGCGCCGGCCTCCTCGTCAGGACGAAGGACGGCAAGGTCCGCAGCCTGGCCTTCCTCGACAGCGTGGACTTGGTCGGGCCCGCAGCGCCGCGCTGAGCCCATCCGATCGGGGCCCTGGCGCCGACCGGTGCGACGCGCCCGATCCCGAGCCCATCGCGGTGTCCCAAAAACAATCGAGCCCCCGCTGAGGGGGCTCGACCGTTCAGGCTATTCCAGTCTGGCGTCAGTAGGTGAACTTGAGGGTGGCCACGAACCGCTCGTCGCACTGCAGGACCGCGCCCGTGCAGAAGTTGGCGGCGAGGCCGTTGTTGTCGATGCTGGTATCCCAGTAGCGGAAGTCCACCGACCACTTCTCGTGGAAGCCCAGCGTCAGGCCGACGTTCCAGTACCAGTAGTGGTCGTCACCGTTGGCGAACAGGGCCTTGTAGGCAGTGTCGTGACCGGCCTGATAGCCGATCAAGGCGCTGAACGTCGGCGTGAAGATGCTGACCTTCGGCAGAACCTGCGCGAACGAGGTCTCGACCGTCCACACCGACTCGGTCTCGAGCTGGTAGTCGGGCGAGTAGAACACCGTCACGCCGAGCGTGCCGTCTTTCCAGATCTCGGCGCTGGCACCGACCTTGATCTCAACATAGTTGAGGTCGCGACCGATCGGATCGATGGAGTTGGGATAGGTGTAGTAGATGACACCCAGGTCCCAGGTGATCTTGCCGGTGACCGGCTTGATGCCGAGGTACCAGTCCATCTCGATGTGAGCGACGTCCTCGTTGCCCAGTCCGCCCCAGATGGCGTCGCCGCCGAAGTCGAGGGACGATGCCCACACGCCCGCGTAGAAGATACCGCAGGTGACGTCGAACCCGCCCTGCACGGCCGGCCCTTCGGCCGTCTGCGAGAAGCCGCGGAACACGTACTCCGTGGTCAATGCGATGTTGGCCGAGAGGTTGCAGCGTCGTGCCTCGGGCTTGGGGGCGTCCTTGACGCTCCGATACCCGTCGGCGAGTGCCGGTCCGGACAGCATCAGGACGGCGAACGCCGCCGCGATCCCACCCGCAAATCCTTTGAGTCGTCCGTTCATGTTGGCTTCCCTACTGATTCGCCCATCCCCCCAATTTTGCCAAATCTGATGCAGGCGCAATTGAATTCACGACCTGTGAAGGCTATCCACCACATGTCGTGATAGTGCAGCAACACTTTGAGCTTTCAGGGCAAACTGATGCAGGGATTGCCTAGCAAAGTGGCGCATTTTTCGGGTATTTCTGCCTTGGGATTGTGCAGACCAAGCGTGGCCGACTTGCATCGCAACACGTTTCAGCTCAGCGACTCGGTTTGAGCCCACATTGCATATGCGAGAGGGGCCGCCCCCCGAGGTCTCTCTCCCAGTGCCAAACCCTGCGTCGCCACAACAACGCCACGGCCTGCCCCAAGTCCCGCCACCGGCTGCCCCAACTCCTGCCCCAACCGTAAGGGCACAGTAGAGATCGTGGTTGCGTGGTTGTTGATGAGGATCGCCAGCCGCAGGGCCTTGCTCAAGG
>JBGGME010000313.1:0-6995 GCA_041288195.1 Hyphomicrobiaceae bacterium | reverse complement strand
CAGCCAGGAGGTCGCCCAGGTCGGCACCATCTCGGCCAACGGCGAGAAGGCGATCGGCGACATGATCGCCGAGGCCATGCAGAAGGTCGGCAACGAGGGCGTGATCACGGTCGAGGAAGCCAAGAGCCTCGAGAGCGAGCTCGACGTGGTCGAGGGCATGCAGTTCGACCGCGGCTACCTCTCGCCCTACTTCATCACCAACGCCGACAAGATGATCGCCGAGCTGGAGGAGCCCTATCTGCTCATCCACGAGAAGAAGCTCTCGAGCCTGCAGGCCATGCTGCCGGTGCTCGAGGCAGTGGTGCAGACCGGCAAGCCGCTGCTGATCATTGCCGAGGAGGTGGAGGGCGAGGCGCTCGCTACCCTCGTCGTCAACAAGCTGCGCGGCGGGCTCAAGGTGGCGGCCGTCAAGGCGCCGGGCTTCGGTGATCGCCGCAAGGCCATGCTCGAGGACATTGCCGTCCTCACCAACGGCCAGGTGATCAGCGAGGATCTCGGCATCAAGCTCGAGAACGTCTCGCTCGACATGCTGGGCCGCGCCAAGCGCGTGCGGGTGGAGAAGGAGAACACCACCATCATCGACGGCGCCGGCAAGAAGAAGGACATCGAGGCCCGCGTCAGCCAGATCAAGGTGCAGATCGAGGAGACCACCTCCGACTACGACAAGGAGAAGCTGCAGGAGCGTCTGGCGAAGCTCGCCGGCGGCGTTGCGGTGATCAAGGTCGGCGGCGCCACCGAGGTCGAAGTGAAGGAGCGCAAGGACCGCGTCGACGACGCGCTCAATGCGACCCGCGCCGCGGTCGAGGAAGGCATCGTCGTGGGTGGCGGAGTAGCGCTGCTCAAGGCAGCCCAGGCGATCACCGTCAAGGGCGAGAACGAGGACCAGGACGCCGGCATCAACATCGTGCGCAAGGCGCTGCAGTCCCCGATCCGCCAGATCGCCGAGAACGCCGGCGTGGAAGGCTCGATCGTGGTCGGCAAGGTCACCGAAGGTCGCGGCGCGGCGTTCGGCTACGACGCCCAGAACGACGAGTACGGCGACATGTTCGAGAAGGGCATCATCGATCCGGCCAAGGTCGTGCGCAACGCCTTGCAGCATGCGGCCTCGATCGCCGGCCTGATGATCACCACCGAAGCTGGCATCGCGGAGGCGCCGAAGAAGAAGGAAGCCCACGCCCACTCGCACGGCGGCATGGGCGGTATGGGCGGCATGGACATGTAAGCCGGCCTACACACCCAGGTGCAGACAAGGCGCCACCCGAGCCAGGCTCGGGTGGCGCTTTGCATTTCGACCGTTCACCAATGCTTAGGGATGGCCCCAGATACCACGCGGCAAATCGCGCGCCAGCCGGGCCTCCGAAACAATCCTTAACCAGAGCCAAATTATCGAGGGAGGGCGGGAATAGCCACCGAAACTCGGACGGAGCCGCAGGGCACGACCGTGGCGGTGGAGAGCTGGGCTCGAATGCCTGGGCGACGGCTTGGCCGGAAGCTAGCGGGAGCCTGAGAGGTTTGGTTACGCCGTGATCGAGTGCCAACTGTTCGATGACCGGGGACAGACGTGGGAGGGCGGGTCGCTCCGCCTTGCCGACGCGCTCGAGTCTTCGATCGCCGGCGACGAGCTCACCAACTATGCCGTGCGCAACCTCGGTTACGTCGCCGTCAGCGAGACCGAGACCATGGCGCGCATCCGCATGCGGCCCTCCATCGTCTCGCCGGTCGCCTTCAGCGCGCTGCTCTACTGGCTGCACGATCGCCCCAAGGACCGCTTCGTCATCTCGTTCCTGGAGAGCGAGTGGTCGCACGAGGTGCTCGGCGGGCGCGACGACGTCATTCGCAGGCTGTTGCAGCGCATCGAGGCCCGCAGCAACGAGCGCGAAGGCGATTTTCTCGAGGTACCGCGTCCGCTGCACCTGCTGTCGGGATCGAGCCCGTTGCGGGCGATGCTCAGCATCTGGTCCGACAGCGGCGGCAAGTACGACCGCGAGCGTCTGCATCCCCTGCTGGAGAAGGCGCTCGACGGGCGCTTCGTGGTGGCGGAGGCGAAGGAGGGCCGGTCCGAGCTCGTCATCAAGGATATCGGCAGCGGGCTGCGCAAACCCGCGCAGCACTGGCTGTCGCGCTCGATCGGACTGAGGGTCGAGGACCAGCCGGACTATGCCTATGGGAAATGGGTCGCCGGGTCCTATCGCGACGTGCTGCGCAAGCGCGAGCCCGATCTCGGCGACGTCGACGCGGTGATCGCGTTCCCGCAGGCGGCGCGCCAGAGCTTCCGCTACCGCCGGCTGCTGCTGCCGTTCGTCGGCGACGGGACGTCCAACATCGTCCTATGCACGTCGCTTGTCGACCCCGACATCAATCTGCGCGTCAAACCGCGCCATGAAGTCGGCAATGCCGCCAAGAAACTCGCTTGACTCCATCCACGTGAGTCCGCAGCGCACGTCGCCCTCGGGGTGCACGATGGTGCGCTTCAGCATCACCTCCCAGTCGACCTTGGTATAGCCGCTGCGCTCGGGCATGCCGCCGCGACACACCTCCTCGGCCATGATGCTGGTGTGGTAGTCGTGCTGCCAGCGCGTGTAGGCGTAGGCGCGCGAGATGCGGGTGAGGATCTGGGCGAGCTGGCGACCGCGGAAGTCGGGCCGATACCAGGCGCCTCCGGCGAACACGACGCGGCCCGTGATCCTCCGCGCCGCGGGCGCCGTGACCTCGACGGCCTCGCTGCGCCGTTTGAGTGCTGCGGGGTCGGCGTAGAACAGCCGCAGGCTCTCGGCCTCGTCGTGGAAGGTCGTGCCGTCCCAGTGATAGAGCCGCGCGGCCTGCGTCGCCACGATGTCGCCGAGCGCGTTGCGGCCGACGATGCAGAACGTATCCTCTTCCGCGGCACCATTGACGGCAGGGTCGAACAGCGGCAGCAGCGGTCGCCACGTCTCGTGGTTGCGATGGTTGGCGTCGACCAGGGCCTGCATCGGCGCGAACGACAGATGCACGTCGCGCCGGCGCGCCGCCGTATCGGCCTTGAGGAAGAATGGGCCGAGCAGGTCGACGGGGCCATGCTCGATCGTGATGTCGGAGATGAGCGGCCGCGGCGGTGCCACGGGCGCTTGCACCTTGGGCTCGGGCCTCGACTGCGGTGCGAGGGCAGAGCCGCCTGCTGTTGGCTGCACGCGTTACGCCTTCTCAGCGATTGCGCCTTGCGCCACTGTGGTACAAATATTAACGAAAGACAAACGCGTTCGTGCTCGGACATTGGGCGCAGAACGGCGATCGTTAACGGTTGCATCACCTACGATGCGCGAGCCAGAATCCAGGAGCACTCCCACGACCCGCCGCCGCATTCTGAAGCTGCTGGGCGTTGCCTCTGCCGTCGGTGCGGGCGGCTGGGCGCTGCTGTCCGGCGGGCGCGCCAACGCCTACTACCAGGGTCCGCTGTCCGACCATTTCGATGGCGTGCGCTTCTTCAATCCGGGCGGCATCGGGCCCAAGGGACCGGGCGCTTTCCTCAAGTGGACGTTCGGCGAGCGGGGCGAGGCGTGGCCGGCGAGCTTTCCGAGCCCGCATGCGCCGGACCGGCCGCCGGTGCGCTTCGACCGCGAGGCGTTCCGCGTCACCCATGTCGGGCATGCCAGCTACCTGATCCAGACGCGGGGCCGCAGCGTGCTCGTCGATCCGGTCTGGGGGGAGCGCGTGAGCCCGTTCTCGTTCCTCGGGCCCAAGCGCGTCAATGCGCCCGGCATCGCCTTCGACGACCTGCCCAAGATCGACGCCGTGCTCGTCACCCACAACCACTACGACCACATGGACGTGGAGACGATCGGGCGGCTGTGGCAGCGCTTCCGCCCGCGCATTGTGACGCCGCTCGGCAACGACGCCATCCTCGAGCAGGCCGCACCGGGGCTCATCGCGAGCGTGGTCGACTGGGACGATACGGTCGATCTCGGCGACGGTCTCATCGTGCACGCCGAGCCGACGGTGCACTGGTCGGCGCGCGGCGCCGGCGACCGCATGCACGCGCTGTGGGCGAGCTTCGTGGTGCAGTCGGGCGACCGCAAGGTCTACTGCGTCGGCGACACCGGCTTCGGGGACGGCGCGACGTTCTCGCGTGTCCGCGGCCGCCATCCCAAGCTCGCGCTCGCGATCCTGCCGATCGGGGCCTACGAGCCGCGCTGGTTCATGCGCAACAACCACATGAACCCGGCCGAGGCCGTCGAGGCGCTGGCGCTGTGCGGCGCGGCCCAGGCCCTCGGCCACCATTGGGGCACCTTCCGCCTCACCAACGAGGGCGTCGACGCGCCGCTGAGGGATCTCGAGGTCGCGCGCGTCGAGCGCGCCATCGCGCCCGAGCGATTTCCCGCGCTGCAGCCCGGCGCCGTGCATGTCGTGGGTTGACGGGAACGCGAGCTGACGAGAGAGGTGGGGAGCGAGCGACGCCGTCTGCCGAATGGCGCATTGCCGTGATTATGTCCGCTTTCAGTTCCGCTCATTCCCTCGTCCCTTGATCAACCCGGCGGCTGCCCCTCATGTCGACAATGGAGACGAGCGCTCTAGCGCGGCCCGGTGCGGCCCTTGCCGCCGCCACCGTCATGGGCCTGCCGCTCGGCTCGATCTACGCATTCAGCGTTCTCATCGCGCCGCTGGAGGAGGTGCTCGGGGCCAAGCGCTCCGAGCTTGCCAGCGTGTTCGGCATATCGGCGGTGTTCTTCACGGTGGGCGCGAACCTGGCCCCGCGGCTGTTCGGGCGCGTGCGTGCGCCGATCCTGGTGGCATTGACCGGTATCCTCTCCGCTGCCGGCGTAGCGCTGGCGGCGGTTGCGCCGTCGCTCGGCTGGCTGATCCTCGGCTATGGGCTGGTGTTCGCCACCGGCGGCGGGATGGCCTACGTCGTCGTGCAACAATGCGTGAATGCGACGCCGCTCACCCGGCCCGGCCTCGTCAACGGCTTTCTCGTCGGTCTCTTTCCACTCGGCGCCATGCTGGCTGCGCCGGCCTTCGGGCTCGGGCTCGCTCTGGTCGGAGTGCGCCACACGCTTGCCGCCCTCGCGGTCGTGGTCGGGATGGCGACGCTTGTCGCGGCCCTGCTGGTCGCGCGCGCCGGCGTGGCGCTGGCAAAGCCCGGCCAGGCGAGCGCTGCGAAAGCGGCGAGCGGGCAGGGCAGCTTGCGGGTCATATTTTGGAAGCTCTTCACGGTGTTCTTCCTGGCAGCGTCAGCCGGCCTCATGGTGCTGAGCCAGGCAGCCAGCATGGTCGCTGCCTTCGGCGCAGGAAAATCGGCGTCGCTGCTTGCCACCACCGGCATTACGGGCGCAATCGCCGCAGCGCGTCTCGCGGGCGGCTGGCTGACCGACCGGTTCCCGGTGCCGCTGGTCGCCGCGTCCGCTCAGACCATGGCGCTCGGCGGTGCCATCGCGCTCACGCTGCTGCCGTCGGCCGAGATGGCGATCCTGACCCTGGGGTTGATCGGTGTCGGCTACGGTCTCATCTCGGGCGTGACCTTCGGCGCCGTCGCATCCTACTGGCCGAAGGCGGATTTCGGCCGCATCGCCGGCCGCGTCTACATTGCCTGGTGTCTGGCCGCGATCGCGCTTCCCATCCTTGCGGGGCGTCTCTACGACCTATTTGGCGGGTATGAATGGGCGGTCGCAGTGGCGGGCGGCGCCAACCTGCTGGCGGTCCTGGTGGCGCTCACGCTGCCACGGCAGCACCGCGAGCAGTGACATGGCTGTCGGCGCATTCCTCGCCGCCTACCGCAAGGACTGAGCGACGGCCACGTTACACGACCGGCACGCCGGTCTGCTTGGCCTCGGCCTCGGGCTCGACGTGGATCAGCACCTGCGAACCCGGCACCGCCTCGGTCAGCGCCAGCTCGATGCGGTCGCAGATCTCGTGCGAGGCGGCGACCGTCATGCTGCCCGGCACAACGAGGTGGAACTCGATGAAGGTGACGCGGCCGGCGGCGCGCGTCTTGACATCGTGCGCCTCGATCGCGCCTTCCGCGTTGCTGGAGATGACTTGCCGGATATGGCGCGCAACCTCGGCCGCCACGGCCTCGTCCATCAGGCCGCTCATGGACTCGGCGACGAGGCGCCATCCCGCCCACAAAATATTGGCGCCGACGATCGCCGCTAGCAAGGGATCGAGGACCTGCCAGCCAGTGACCAGCGCCAGCATCAACCCGACGATGACGCCGACGGAGGTTGCTACGTCGGTCAGCAGGTGCCAGCCGTCGCCGACCAGTGCCGGCGAGCGCTGGGCGCGGCCCCAGGTCAGGAGGAAGTAGGACCAACCCGCGTTGAGAGCGGTGGCCGCGCCGTTGATGGCTAGGCCCAGCATCGGCTCGGTCAGCGCCCGGGGGTGCCTGAATGCATCGTAGGCCTCGCGGAAGATCAGCAGTGCCGCCACCACGATCAGCACGCCTTCGAGCACGGCGGAGAAGTATTCGGCCTTGTGATGTCCGAACTGGTGGCGACGGTCGGCCGGTTGCACCGCGACGTGGATGGCATAGAGCGCTACCAGCGCCGTGATCAGGTTGACGATGCTTTCCAGCGCATCGGAGTAGAGGGCGACGCTGCCCGTCACCCAGTAGGCCGCATACTTGAGGCCCATGACCGCCATCGCCACCACGATCGAGCCCACGGCGGCGAGCTTGAGCTTGTCGGCAGTCCCGGTTGGAAACGCGAGCGACATGCTTCTCAGGTGGGAAGGGAGAACGCGCCCTGCAGATGACATGGACGGGCAGCGATTGCCAGCCCTTTTGGACCCGGCCCAGGGACGTGCACGGCTCCTCCCGGACCCCGCGACAGAGAAGACCACAGGAATTCTGCCCGCGCCGGCTACCGCCAGCCGCGCGAATCAGATGCAAAGGCCACTTCACCCGGCACAGGCCTGTCCTTGTGCGCGTCCGGTCTTGCCTGTTCGCGAGCGAGGCGCACATGGCCAATTTCCCGACCCATATCGCCGTCGGCACCGTAGTGAGCGGGGCGCTGGCGACGGTGACC
>JBGGME010000312.1:0-12832 GCA_041288195.1 Hyphomicrobiaceae bacterium | reverse complement strand
GACTGATTGGCGCGGGCGCGGAGGAGCAGGCGTGGGCACAGTCGAGGGCGCGGCGGCAGCGGGCTGGCGCTGGGCCACGTGCGTGTGCCTCATGAAGACTTCGACGGCCGGGCTGGTCGGCGGTCTCGGGCTCTGCCCCGGCGCGCTCCGGGAGATCGAGGATGTGGCGCGAACGAGCCTCGCCGGCTCGGCCGTTGCCACCACCGGCTCCCATCCCTGCTGCGCGAAGGCGGCTGTCGGCGCGAGCACGACCAGGAAGGCGCCGGCAGTCAGCGCGCACAGCGCGGCGTTTGGCCCGCGCCCTGTTGCTACCTCCGCGGCAATTATACGTTGCCGGATCATTGCACCACCAGGTCGGCTTGCAGTGCGCCGGCCGATTTGATCGCCTGCAGGATGGCAATGATGCCCTGCGGCTTGAGGCCGATCCGGTTGAGGCCGCTGACCAGCGTCTGCAGGTTGGGCCCGCGGACGATGGCGAGGTTGCCGCCCTTCTCGCCGACGGCGACAACGGTGTCAGGAGTGACGACCGTCTCGCCGCGCGAGAAGGGGAGCGGCTGGGAGACCTTGGGCATCTCGGTGACGCGCACCGTCAGGTTGCCGTGCGCAACCGCCACGGTCGAGACCTGGACATCCCGGCCGATGACGATGGTGCCGGTGCGCTCGTCGATGACGACGCGGGCGGGTACGTCGGCCTGCACAGGGAGCTCGCCGATCTCGGCCATGAAGCGGGCGGCACCGACGTAGAAGGGGCGCTGCACGGTGACGGTGCGCAGGTCGTCCTCGCGCGCGACTTTGATGCCGAAGCGCTGATGGGTGTAGGCATTGATGGCATCGGCCACGCTGACCGCGGTGTTGAAGTCGGGGTTGCGCAGCTCGAGGACGAGCACCTTCTCGTCGGCGAAGCGGCCCGGCCCCTCGCGCTCGACGAGCGCGCCGTTGGGGATGCGGCCGGTGGTGGGCACGCCCTGGGTCAGGCTCTCGGCCTTGCCCTGGGAGGCAAAGCCCGTCACCGCAAGGGGACCTTGCCCGACGGCATAGATCTGGTTGTCGGCCCCCATCAGGGGCGTGAGCACGAGCGAGCCGCCCGCGAGCGAGGTGGCATCGCCGAGCGAGGACACCGTGATATCGATGCGGGAGCCCTTGCCGACGAAGGCCGGCAGCTCGGCCGTGACAATGACGGCTGCGATGTTGCGGGTGCGCGCCCTGGTGTTGCGCACGTTGATGCCCATGCGGTCGAGCATCGATTGCAGCGACTGCTCGGTGAAGGGCGAGTTGCGCAGCGTGTCGCCGGTGCCGTTGAGGCCGATCACCAGGCCGTAGCCGACGATCTGGTTGGCGCGCACGCCTTGCACAGACACGATGTCCTTGATACGCGCGCTGGCCCACGCCGGGGCCGCCAGCAGGGCCAGGAGAAGCGCAATCGTGATGCTGCGGGCGGCTGCGCTCATGGACCTGCCACACGGACCGTCCCATCCGGCGCGACCGTCCCCTTGATGACATTGCCGCTGTCGAGATTCCGCAGACTGACGAGGTCGCCGATGCCGCCATTCTGGAGGGCGAGTGCGCTGGTGGAGATGCTGAGGCCGTCGGCCTCGAAGACGACGACGGCGGTCTTGCCCTGGTTCACCACGTAGGGGTCGCGCACGCCTCCGACGGGGACCGGCTGTCCCGGCAGCAGCGTGCGGCGCGCCACCTTGCCGATGAGGGCCTCGCGCGAGTCGACGACGCTGGCGCGCGTGACCGTGTGGGCAATGAAAGCGCGGGCTACGAGCTGCTCGTCACCGATGACATCGCCGGGATAGAGCGTCACCCGCGGCACCGGGAGCTCTAGCTCGGCGGCGCGCAGCGGGTCACCGGCCAGCAGCGTCCAGAGCATGGCAATGGCAACGCCGGTGACGAGGCCGGAGATCACACGCAGTGCCTGGCGGATGGCTGTCATGGCGCTAGCGCATGCCCTTCGAGACGGTGGCAAACATCTCGTCGGACGCCTGGATGACCTTGGAGTTCATCTCGTAAGCGCGCTGCGCGGAGATGAGCTCGGTGATCTCCTTGACGGCATCGACGTTGGAGGTCTCGAGGTAGCCCTGGTGCACGCTGCCGAAGCCCGGATCGCCCGGCACGCCGGTCACCGGCGTGCCGGAGGCGGTGGTCTCGCGATAGAGGTTGGAGCCGAGCGGATCGAGGCCCGCCTCGTTGGTGAAGTTGGCGAGGGTCAGCTGGCCGAGCAGCTGCAAGGTGTTGTCGGTGCCGGTGCGCACATAGACCTGGCCGGTCTCGTTGACGATGACCTCGGTGGCGTCCTGCGGGATGGTCATCGCCGGCTGCACGACGTAGCCGTCGGCGGTGACGATCTGGCCGGTGGCGTTCTTGTTGAAGGCGCCGGCGCGCGTATAGAACTGCTCATTGTTGGCGCCGGCCACCTGAAACCAGCCGCGGCCGTTGAGCGCAAGATCAAGCTTGTTGCCGGTTTTGGCGAGCGCGCCCTGCTGATGCAGGTTGCGGATGGCGGTGGTGCGCACGCCAAGACCGATCTGGGCGCCTTCGGGAATGGCCTCCTGGCCGCCGCGGTTGGGCGTGCCGGCGGCGCGCTCGGTCTGATAGAGCAGGTCCGTGAACTCGGCCCGCGAGCGCTTGAAGCCCGTGGTGTTGATGTTGGCGATGTTGTTGGCGATCACCTCCACGTTGGTCTGCTGGGCGTTCATTCCCGTAGCGGCGATGGCGAGTGATCTCACGATACGTTCCTCAGATCGACATGCGACTGATTTCGAGATAGGCGGAGACGACCTTGTCGCGGACGGCGATTGCCGTCTGCAGTGACTGCTCGGCCGACATCACCGCCTCCACCACCTGCTGCACCGAGGCCTGGCCGCGCACGCCGGCGATCGACAGCGTCTCGGCATTCCTGACGTCGCCCGCGGTCTTGGCGGCGAGGTCGCCCAGCATGGAGGCGAAGTCGACGCCAGCAGCCTCCTGCACGCCGGCACCGGCAACCGGGCGCGTGGCATCCACCCCGAGGGTTGAAGGCGCAGCAGGGGTCGACAGGGAGGGAGAGATGCGCTCGATCATCAGCCGTTCCTCAGCAGATCGATCGTCATCGAGATCATCTCGCGCGCCTGTCGCATGACCTGCAGGTTGGCCTCGAAGGAACGGTTGGCCTCGCGCATGTCGGCGACCTCGACGAGAATGTCGACGTTGGGCAGCTTGACGAAGCCCTTCCCGTCGGCGGCGGGATGGCCGGGGTTGTGCTCGATGCGGAACGGCGCCTGGTGCCGGTCGATGCCGGAGACCTTGACAAAATTCGTCCCCGTCGCCTCGTCGAGCTGGCTCTCGAAGCTGATGACCTTGCGCGCATAGGGATCGGAGCCGGGGGTCTTGCCGGTCGCTTGCGCGTTGGCGAGGTTCTCCGACAGCACGCGCATGCGCCGCGACTGCGCCTCCAGACCCGATGCGCCGACCTTCAGTGATGTCTGCAGAGGATCGATCACGGGCTTACACCTTCGCGCTGGCCAGCATCATGCGGTGGAAGGCTTTGGCGACGCTGGTGTTGAGGCGGAAGGCGCGGTTGACCTCGCCGGCCTTGATCAGCTCCTGCTCCATGCTGACGCTGTTGCCGGAGTGGGTGATGTCCCAGGTGTCGCTGTCCTGCACGCGGGTTGCCGGGCCATCTGCGGCCGCGGGCACCATGTGCGCCGAGTTGGTCGCCTTCACAGCCACGCGGGCTTCCGCCATCGCCATCTCGAAAGGTTCGACGTCGACGGCCTTGTAGCCGATGGTGTTTACGTTGGCGACGTTGCCGGCAATCGTCGCCTGCCGCGCCGAAAGCCAGCGGTTGTGCTGCGAGACGACATTGAAAAGCTGAATAGGGCTCATGACGGCTGCCGCCTTGCGTGCCAGTCGCAAGGTCTAGCTGCCTAGTCTTGTGCCAAGCTTGCGCGTGCGTTCCCGGAAGCCGCGCCTGGCGCGGCTATCCGGCAACTTGCGGCGCCACCGTCAATACTCGGAAACGTGCTTCAACCCAATATCCGGGCTGGACTCCGGCTCTGCGCAGCGCGGACGTTGTCCGCGGCGCCCAGGCCGGGGATGCAACTACAGCAGGTCCTTGAGCTTGTCGTGGTGCTTGAGGACGAGGTCGATGTTGGAGGCGTGCGCGACGGGCTGCAGGCTCTTGAGCGCGTCGTCGAGCTCCTGCAGCATCTGCTTCCTCTCGTCCTCGGCGATCGACTTGTCGGCGTTGATCTCCTCGATCTCCTTCTTGATCTCCGCCTCGGGATTGACCAGCGCCTTGGTCTGCGGGTCGATGTGATTCATGGCCACGCCGATGGTGTTGAACACGTCGACATACTCCGCGTAGTCCTTGAAGCCGTGCTTGGCCGCGGCGCCGTCGAGTTCGCCCATCACCTTGGCCTCGGCCGTCTGCTTCGGGCCGAGCAGCTTCTGAATGAGGGCTGCGAAGTCCTTGTCGGCATGGGCCGCGACGAAGGACTCGACCTGCTTTTCCGTGAGCTTGACCTGCTTCACCGGGACCTCCGCGAGGACGGTTGTACCGGCCAGGAGGCCGATCGCGCCCAGGGCGAGAAAGAATGCGCGAAGCAAGGGGTGCATGCATGGCCTCCAAAGCGTGCTGAATCGAGCGAGCGCTAGCACCGCAAAATGGCCATTGCGGGGCTCGGGCGATTGGGACCGCGACTGTGGCCTTCAGGCCTCGGCGGACGCCGACTCGGCCTCTGCGTGCCGGCCGCGGATCGGAGTGAGGCGCGCGGCGGCAATGGCGGCGACTAGCGCTCGCGTGTTCGCGTCGGGATCGGGCGAGGCAGCCGCAAAGTCGATGTAGTCGATCTCGATGCCGGCCTGCAGCGCCTCCAGCAGGAGGCGGAAATAGACGCTCACCTGGTCGTGATGGAACTCGAGGTCGAGCGAGATGGTCGGGACGCCGCCCCACTCGAGGCGGATGTCGCCAGAGCGGCCGAAGCGCAAGGTGCCGGGCCGGTAGTAGAGCTCGGTGGAGGAGTTGACGAGGTTGGCGACGTTGGCAAACTGCTCGGTGCGGATGAAGGCGACGAGATCGGCGGCATCGATGAGGCGCAGCTCGGCGGCGACGTCCCTGAGGCCGTCGGCCAGGGCCATCTCGCGCTCGAGCGTATAGGAATTGCCTTGTCTCAGCATGGGGAGAGCCCTATCCCACCGGCCTTGTCTGAGCCTGACGCGACATGACGTAGAACACGATCTCCGCAACCGCCTTGTAGAACTCGGGTGGGATCATCTTGTCGACCTCGACGCTCTTGTAGAGCGATTGCGCCAGGGACTTGTTCTCGATGACGGGAATGCCGTGCGCGGTCGCGACCTCGCGGATGCGGAGCGCCACGAGGTCCAGGCCCTTGGCCACGACGACGGGCGCGCCGCCCTCCTCGCGCACGTAGCGCAGCGCCACCGCGTAGTGCGTCGGGTTGGCGATCACCAGCGTCGCCTTGGGCACGGCGGCGATCATGCGCTTGCGCAGGCGATCGCGCGCGAGCGACCGCATGCGCGCCTTGAGGATCGGGTCGCCGTCCGCCTGCTTGAGCTCGTCCTTGACCTCCTGGCGCGTCATCTTGAGCTCGCCGTGCCAGAACAGCCGCGCCCAGACGATGTCGGCGGCGACGAGCACCACAGCTGCGACCGCCACGGCCGAGACGAGGCGCGTGGCGAGCGACAAGATGAGGGCCGGGAGCGCGCCGGCCTCCATGACCATGGCGTTGGTGACCTCGTGCTGGGCCGAGCGCAGCAGAATGAATCCCAGCACCACGATCGCCACCAGCTTGAACACCGCCTTGAAGAACTCGACCTGGCCCTGCTTGCCGAAGAGGCGCTGCCAACCCTTGGAGATCGAGAGCCGGGAGAGCTGCGGGCGGATGCGCTCGAACACGAGGCGCGGCGCGTTCTGCAGGATGGACGAGGCGATGCCGGCCGTCGCCAGCACCACCACCACGGGGATGAGCAGGCGTGCAGCCTCCATGCCGATGACGTGGAAGAGGCCGACGGCATCGGCGCTGTTCTCGAGCGACCAGCCGCCGGGATTGTCGATCAGCCGCGCGAGCGAGGAGTTGAGGTGGGCCGTGCCGTCGACGAGGAAGAAGCTCGTGATCACGAGGATGCCGAGCAAGGAGGCGAGCGTGGCGGCCTCGCGCGAGGCGGGGAAGAAGCCGCGCTCGTAGGCATCGCGGACCTTCTTCTCGGTCGGCTCCTCGGTCTTGCTGTCCTTGTCGGGTTCCTCGGCCATGGCGAGTTGGCTCTACCTCGCTAAGCCGTCACGTCGTCGAGGTCGTCGGTTGCCTTGAGCTGGATATCGCCCTTGGCGATCATCTTGAGCACGGTGGCGACGATCGCCCGGCGCGCCTCGGCAATATCGCGGGCGGGCGCGTTGCCGTTGCTCTGCAGCTCGGCCTCCACCATGCGCCGGGAGCGGGAGGCGAGCGCGGAGAGGATGGCGGCCTGGAACACGGCATCCGTGCCCTTGAGCGCGAGCACGAGCCGCTCGATCGGCACCTGGTCGAATATGGCCGTGCGCGCACTGGGCGGCAGGTCGGCCAGGTCCTCGAAGGCGAAAAGCAGGCTCTTGAGCGCCTTGGCGTCGTCGGGGCGCACCTCGGCGAGACTCTGCAGCACGGCCTCCGACTGCTTCTTGTCCAGCCGATTGAGGATGTCGGCAATGCCGGCGCGCGAGTTGGATCCCGACGAGGCAACGAGCTCCTTGGCGAGGCTCGCCTCGACGACGCCCACAACCTCGTCAGGCACCTTGCGGATGCCGAGCATGCGGCACAGGAGACCCGCGCGGTAGTCCGGCGGGAACGAGCTCACCGCCTTGGCCGCGGCCTCCGAATCGATCCTGGAGAGGATGAAGGCGACGGTCTGGGGATGCTCCTTGAGCAGGGAGGCGCGCAACACCTCGACCTTGGTGCGCGAGAGCTTCTCCCACACCGGCTCGTCGGATGGCGCCTCGGGCTCCGCCACGGGGGACGGAGGCTCCTCCTCGGGCAGAATGCCGGCGAGCAGATCCTTGAACTCGTTGGCGGTGCCGACGAAGGTGACGCCCGATGAGAACCTCTGCCCGAACTCCTCGACCAGCGCCTCGAGGTCGCGGGAGCTGACGGGACGCAGCTCGGTGACCGAGCGCGACAGCAGCTTGAGGTCCTCCACATCGAACCGCTGCAGCAGCTTTGCTGCCCGCGCCTTGCCGAGCGCAAGCAGCAGGATCGCCACCTTCTCGACGCCGCTGAGGGACGTCGTGGGGCCCGCCGCCCTGCTCTCGCTGCTGGTGCTCATCGCCGTCGGCGGATCATGCCTGCTTGGCGCTGTCCGCTGGGCCTGCGACCTCGGTCAGCTTGATGCCGAAGCGGGAGTTGCCCTCGTCGACCACGACCACCTCGCCACGCGCCACCACCCGCCCGTTGACCATCATCTCGACGGGCTCGCCGACGCGGCGATCGAGCGGAATGACGGCGCCGCGCCCGAGCCGCATGAGATTGGCAACCGGCATGGTCGCCGATCCGAGCACGATCTTGACGGTCACGGGGATGCGCATGACCATCTCCAGATTGCGGGTTGGCGCGGCCGGCTCCTCCTGCCCGCGGCGCGGCTCCGCGGCGGCGGCCGGACGGCGAGGCGCGGGACCCAGCGACGCCGCCAGTTCGCCGGGCAAGGGCGTGAGCTCGGCGGCATACTCCTCCAGCAAGGACTTCGAGGCGGCTGCTGCGGCGGGTTGGTAGCTCATTTGTTTTTCATCCAGTTCGTGGAGCGCCGGAGGCGGCGCGATGCCATGTCCTTCAAGCCGCCAGGATGTCGTCCATGAATTCCTGCTCGCGGTCGACGAAGCTGTCGACGCGCAGCGTGTAGACGCCGTTCGACTTGCCGAGGTCGCACCAGATCAGCGCCTCGCCGTTGCATTCGACGCGCACGCGCGACTGCGGCGTCGCCTCCAGGTCGATGACCTGTCCGACGGCGAGGCCGAGCACCTCGCCGAGCAGACCCGGACGCTCCTCGAGGATGGCGGTGAGCGTCACGTCGGCGCGCGTGAGCTGATTGCGGATCTGCTGGGCCCAGCCGGGGTCGGGGCGCGCCTCCGCCTTGGCAGGGGCCAGGGAGAGCGGCTGGCGCATGGCCTCGAGCGCGGCGTTGGGGATGGCGACGAGCAGCTCGCCGCCCAGATCGAGGCGATATCCGGCAATCGCGACAGGCATGTTGCCAACGAGGCCCTCGAGGTCCTTCTGGTCCATGGGCGGGTCGATGCTGAAGGTGGTGGCGGCGACCTCGGCGAACGCCGTGGCCAGTCCGCGCGAGAGCGCACCGAAGTAGAAGTCGGCGAGCGCCACCTCGAGCGCGGTCAGCGCACGATCCGGAACATGCGGCGGCTGCGAGCAGTCGCTGCCGAGCATCGTCTCGACGATGGCGAAGACGGCAGCCCGGTCTGCCCGCACGAGCAGCTTGCTCTCCCAGCCTGGAGCATCGAGCACGGCGAAGGCCCGGTCGCCCTTCCCCTGCAGCATATCGGCGCCCGTGCCGGAGCCAACGCGGTCGAGGCCGAGCCGCAAGGGCATGCCGATGAGCGTGCGCACTTCCTCGGTGCAAGCCGAGGCAGCCTTTTCCATGACTTCCCGCAACAGCGGCAGCCGCTCGACGCCGCCGCCGCGCGCGGCAAAGAGCTCCTGCAAGCTCTCGCACGTGAGCGGCCTTTCGGCGCTGGCCCCCGTCACCGCGCTCACGCCGCCTCCTTGCGCCCTGGCTCGGCATCCGACTGCGCACCGCCCGCCATGGTCTCGCGCTCCACCTCGTCGATGGAAGGACGCTCGTAGGCGGAGATGGCCTTGCGGCCGTACTCCAGCGCCACCTGCGGCATGGCGCCGTTCATGAAGGCGAGCAGGGTCTGCTTCACGATCACGTAGAGGCGCAGCTTCTTCTCGCGCACGATCTTGATCTTGGTGGCAATCGGCGTGACCACCGCGTAGGAGAAGAAGATGCCGGCGAAGGTGCCGACCAGGGCGGCTCCGATCAGATGGCCCAGCACCTCCGGCGCCTGGTCGAGCGCGCCCATGGCCTTGATGACGCCGAGCACCGCGGCGACGATGCCGAGGGCGGGAAACGCCTCCGAGATCGTCACCATCGAGTGATAGGCCTTCAGCTTGTCGTGCTTGATGGTCTGGATCTCCTCGTCCATCAGCGCCTCGATCTCGTGCGTGCGGGCATTGCCGATGATGATGAGGCGGCAGTAGTCGCAGATGAACGTCAGCAGCTCCTCGTTGTTGGTGACGCTCGGAAACCGCTGGAAGATCGGCGACTGGCCGGGATCGTCGAAGTGGCCCTCGACCTCGTTGCGGGGCTTGCTGCGCAGATCGCGCATGAGGGAGAAAAGCACGCCCAGCACGTCCAGGTAGTGGCGGGGCGTTGGGGCCGCGTTGGTGAGGGCCTCGACGATACCGACGCCGCTGTCCTTAATGGTTTTCATCGGGTTGGCGACCACGAACGTACCGAGCGCCGAGCCGCAGATGATGACGTACTCCCAAGGCTGCCAGATCACGCCGACGTGGCCGCCCATGGCCATGAACCCGCCGAGCAGGCAGCCGAGCGTGATGATAAGGCCGATGAGGATCGTCACGTGATGGCTCCGGGTTGGGCGCGGCCATCCATGTGTAAGCGCTTCGTCCTTGCGCGAACCTGATTTGCCCGTGTTGGGAGAGGCGCACGTCAGGCTCGGGCAAGTCGCAGCCGCCAATCTCGTGCGTCCCCCCGGGCAAACCGCTGGGAAAACTTCGCGATCAGGACACCAGTTGTGCAGACCACCTTCGCCAGCTTCGCCGCCATCACCGCCAACCTGACCCGCTCGCTCGGCACGACCGCCGCCAAGCCGCAGGTGGCGCGAGAGAGCGAGTACTACCTGGCCAATATCGGCAACGTGAAGTCGATCGACGACTTTCTCGCCGACGACCGGCTGTTCAAGTACGCCATGAAGGCGTTCGGGCTCGGCGAGATGGACTACGCCAAGGCCTTCATGCGCAAGGTGTTGAGCGAGGGCATCGACAAGAGCGACAGCTTCGCCAACGGGCTCAGCGACTCCCGCTACAAGGAGTTCGTCGAGGCCTTCAATTTCGTGCGTTACGAAACGACCACGACGATCTTCGAGCGCACCCGCCAGGGGACCGTCGACCGCTACGTGCGCCAGACGCTCGAGGAAGATGCCGGCACGCAGAACGAGGGCGTGCGGCTGGCGCTCTACTTCGAGCGCAAGGCGGCGGGCATCGAGAGCGCCATGGGAATACTTGCCGATGCAGCCCTCCTTAAGGTGGTGCAGACGGCGCTCGGGATCGCGCCGGAGACATCGGCCATGGACATCGACCGGCAGGCGGAGATGATCGCGGCTCGGCTCGATATCGAGGACCTGAAGGACCCGGAGAAGCTCGACAAGTTCCTGGCGCGCTTCGCCAGCCTGTGGGAGCTGCAGAACGGGTCGACGACGGCCGGCACCGACCCCTCCTCCGTGCTGTTCAGCCAGCCCCTCGAGCTCGGCATCGGCGCTGACCTGCTGGCCAGCCTGCAGAACCTGCGCCTCGGGGGGAGCTGAGACATGCAATCGAACTTCTACGTCGGCCTGTCTGCGCAGATCTCCCTGCAGCGCCGGCTCGAGACCATCGCCAACAACGTCGCCAACGCATCGACCGCGGGCTTCCGCGCCGAGGAGGTCAAGTTCGAGCACCTGCTGTCGCGCGTCTCGGCAGACCCCGTCGCCTATGCGACCTCGGGGCAGACGTATCTCTCGCGCAAGTCGGGCGAGCTGGTGCGGACCGACAACATGCTCGACGTGGCCGTGCAGGGCGAAGCCTGGCTCGCCGTGCAGACGCCTGCGGGCACCGCCTACACGCGCGACGGGCGTATGAAAATGACCGATACGGGCGAGCTCGTCTCGGTCAACAACCAGCCGATACTCGACGTCGGCGGCGCGCCGCTGCGGCTCGACCCCAACGCCGGCCCGCCGACCATCGCACGCGACGGCACCATCAGTCAGCAGGGGCGCCAGATCGGCGCGCTCGGGCTCTTCACCATCGACCAGCGGGCCAATCTGACCCGCGTCGAGAACGGCGGCGTCGTGCCCGACCGGCCGGTCGACCCGGCGCTCGACTTCGGCAAGGTCGGGCTGCACCAGGGCTACATCGAGCGCTCCAACGTCAATCCGGTGCAGGAGATGACCAAGCTCGTCATGCTGCAGCATGCCTTCGAGGCGGTGACCTCCGCCCTCAAGGACTCCGATACCTCCCTGCAGGACGCCATCAAGACGCTCGGCGCCACCAGCTGATGTCCGGGGCCCTCAGCACGGGTAGCACATGAGCAACCGATCCAACCCCGCACGCGACGTGCCGCCGAACGCGCTGGCGCGCATCGAGGCGGCGCTCGCATCGCTGGTCGCGAGCCAGCCCAGGGTCGCCGTGGGCGGCAGCGTGGTCGAGGTGGCGCCGGCATTCTGCCGCGTGCGCGGCCTCGCCCCGTTCGTGCGGCTCGGCGAGTGCGTGGACCTGGAATCGGAGGGGCGATCGCAGCTGGGCGAGGTGGTGCGGATCGATGCCGGGGGCGTCACCGTCAAGCCGTTCGAGGCAACGTTGAGGGTGGGGCTCGGCACCACGGCGTGGCGGCGCGGCTTCGTCACGCTCAACCCGCATGTCTCCTGGAAGGGGCGCACGATCAATGCGCTGGGCGAGCCCATCGACGGCGGCGGACCCCTCGCGCAGGGCGCGCGCGCGGTCTCGACCGAGCGCGAGCCGCCGGCACCGATGCGGCGCCAGCGCGTGCGCACGCCCGTGAAAACGGGGGTCAAGGTCATCGACCTATTCTCGCCGCTGTGCGCCGGGCAGCGCATCGGCATCTTCGCGGGCTCCGGCATCGGCAAATCGACGTTGCTCGGCATGCTCGCCCGCTCGCAGGGCTTCGACATGACCGTCATTGCGCTGGTCGGCGAGCGCGGCCGGGAGGTGCGCGAGTTCATGGAGGACGTGCTGGGCCGCGACCGGGCACGCGCGGTCACCGTCGTGGCCACGGGCGACGAGAGCCCGATGATGCGGCGGCTGGCGCCGAAGACGGCCATGTCGATCGCCGAGCATTTCCGCGACCGCGGCGCCAACGTGCTGCTGATTCTCGACTCCATGACGCGCTTTGCTCACGCTGCCCGCGACGTCGGCCTCGCAGCAGGCGAGCCGCCGGTGGCACGCGGCTATACGCCCGGCGTGTTCTCCGACTTGCCCAAGCTGCTGGAGCGCGCCGGGCCGGGCGAGGAAGGGTCGGGGTCGATCACAGGGATATTCTCCGTGCTGGTCGACGGCGACGATCACAACGACCCGGTCGCCGACAGCATTCGCGGCACGCTCGACGGCCACATCGTGCTCGATCGCGCCATCGCCGAGGAGGCGCGCTATCCCGCCGTCAACGTACTCGCCTCCATCTCGCGGCTGGCGCCACGGGCGTGGACGCCGGAGCAGGCGAATCTCGTCATGAAGCTGCGCGCGATGGTGGCGCGCTTCGAGGACACGCGCGACCTGCGCCTGATGGGCGGCTACCGCAAGGGCACCGACGCCGCACTGGACCGCGCCATCGAGCTGGTGCCGCGCCTCTACGAGTCGATGAAGCAGGGCCCGGCGGAGCCGGCCTGCGCCGACGTGTTCCAGGAGATCGCGCGGGCCCTGGCGGCGGAGCCCGCCGGCGACTCGGCCGGGGAGCAGCCGCGGCGATAGCCTATCTCTTGGGCTCGACCGCGGCGGGCGACCTGAACTTCAGGAACGTCGGCAGCGCGACGGCGCCGATCACGAGCGCGATGGCGGCG
>JBGGME010000311.1:0-6275 GCA_041288195.1 Hyphomicrobiaceae bacterium | reverse complement strand
CATCTACCACGGCGGCGGCTGGCTCTGGTCCGGGACCTACGCCGAGAGGCGCGGCACGTGGTTCGTCCTCACCAATGCCGGCGTCGCCTGGTTCGCGTCCTTCGACGGCATGCTGAGCTACAGCAATCCCAAGGAGGTGGGCGAGCTGCACGAGGCGCTCTGGCAGGCATCCCGCCGCGTGTCCTCCTGGCCCGCGCACGATCTCTTCGCCGAGATGGGTGTCGGGCCCATCGCAAGGACCGGCGAGGCAAGGCGCGCCCGGAAGTAGGGGCTCCGTCCGGCGTGCTGGCCCGTGAACCGTCGACGCGACGACGCCGTTCGGTCAGCCGAGGTGGGCCAGCGAACTGCGGCGCCATTCAGGCGGCGGCCGGTTCGGCTTCGCGCAGCGCTGTGATCTGCAGGAACAGGCATCCGGGATCAATCTCGGGATGGTTGTCGGGCAGCAGGTCGAGCGCCATCGCGGATATTTTCGCCAGCAGTTCGTCGAGGGTCGGGGCGTCGGCAGCGGCCGGGATGTCGTCGCAATGCCCGCGCCAGACCGAGGCCTCATCATCCCAGGACGCGGAAATCGTGAAAATGACAGGCTTGGGCATGTCGGCTCCGCTGGATGCGACAGAATTGCGGCAGGCGCCTCGACGCGAGACGGCGATGCGCGGGAGGCCGGGTGAACGAGGCCGAGACCCGCGCACCCAGAGGCCGACCACGGTGGCGTCCCAAGCAGGCCATCCGCTGAGACCTGGCCCGGCTGATCGGCCTTGGGCCTGGCCTCAGCCGAGGCGGGCGTGGACGAAGTCGAGGATGCGCTGCATGGCGAGGGGGGCGGCCTTGGAGGCGGGGTCGCGGATGAAGCCGCCGCCTTCGCCTTCGTAGAGGGCGAGGTCGACCTCGCCGCCGCGCTTCCTGTAGCGCTCGACGAAGCGCTCGAGGTCGGCCTTGGGATGCACGATGTCGTCGGCGCCCTGCACGTAGAGCACGGGCGGCATGTCGACGGCCTCGCCGCGATCGAGGATGCCGACGGGGTTGCCTTCCTCCATCGCCTCCTCGGTGCCCCAGAACTTGGCGTGCAGCGGGATCACGCGGTCGATCTGCTCGGGGTATTTGCCGCCGGCGGCCTGTATGCGCCTGGCGTGGTGCAGGCGGCGCAGGGGATCGATCACCGGCCAGACTGCGACGACCGCTGAGACCGTGGCGTCGATGGCGGGATGGCCGGCAAGCGGGATGGCGGCGTAGCGCTTGTCGCGCGGGCGCATGGCCGCCAACACGGCCTGGTGGCCGCCGCTGGAGATGCCGATCATGCCGACGCGGCCGGGCCGGGCCTTGAGGTCGCCGGCGCGCGCTTTCAGCCAACGCGTGGCGTAGTTGATGTCGGCAAGGGAGGCGGGATAACCGGTAACCGGCGGCATGCGCCAGTCCAGCGCGGCGACGACGACGCCGCTCCTGGCGAGCGCCTCGTTGAAGAGCGCATCGGACGTGCGGTCCTGGCCGCACCAGGCGCCGCCGTGCAGGTCGATCATCAGCGGGAAGGGCCCCGCGCCCTTGGGCTGGTACAGGCGCAGCAGCAGCGGGCCGCCGTTGTGGCTGAGGTACTCGACGTCCTCGACGGTGAACTCGTAGGCGGCGCGCGAAGGGGCGGGCTTGCTGGCTGCACTGACAGCGGGCATGGGGCGTATCCTCCGCGGCATCGTTGCATGGTCGTTGGCCGCGCGGTGTCGTCGGCCGGCGGCGCGCACAGCTTGGCACGGGGGGCCGGGCGCGGGAAGGGCGAGGGCCTTGACCGGGTGCAGCGGGAGGCCCCAAGTCTCGCGCGCCTAGCGATCAGGGGGGCAATGCCGGCCGACGTGTCGATCAAGGCGCTGAGGGAGCGCTTGCGGGGCTTGCGCGGCTGGCGCAGGCGGCTCGCCGCATTGCTGGCAGGCGCGCTGTCGGTGCTGGCGATGGCGCCGTTCTTCGCCTGGCCGGTGCTGTGGCTGACGCTGCCGGCGCTGGTGTGGCTGATCGACGGCGCGGTGGCGCAGGCATCGGCCGCGCGCGAGCCGGTGTCTTCCGGGCTGCGTTCCCGCTTGCGCGGGAATGACATGCTGGCAGCGGCGGCGGTCGGGTGGTGGTTCGGGTTCGGCTATTTCCTGGCGGGGCTGTTCTGGATCGGGGAGGCATTTCTCGTCGAGCCCGAGGTGTTTGCCGTGCTGCTGCCGGTGGCGGTGACGGCGATGCCGGCGGGGCTCGCGCTGTTCTACGCGGCCGCGACCGGAGTTGCGGCCTGCTTCTGGAGCGAGGCGCCCCGCCGCGTTCTGGTGCTGGCGCTCACGCTCTCCGCCGCGGAGTGGGCGCGCGGGCACGTCTTCACGGGCCTTCCCTGGAATGTGCTGGGCTATGCCCTGACTTGGCCGCTCCCCCTCATGCAGAGCGCCAGCGTGCTCGGCATCTATGGGCTGACGCTGCTGGTGGTGCTGGTGTTCGCGCTGCCGCCCGTGCTGTGGAGCAAAGCGCCTGCCGGGGCGGCGGGGCGGCGCACGCGGGGAGCCGCGGTGGCGATCGTGCTGGGGCCGATCGTCGTGCTGGCGGTGGCGGGCCAGGTGCGGCTGGCGACGGCGCCCCAGAGCTTCGTGCCGGGCGTCAAGATCCGCATCGTGCAGCCGAGCGTGCCGCAGCGCGAGAAATGGCGGCCCGAGAACCAGCGCGCGATCTTCCTCGATCACATGCAGCTGTCGGCGGCCAACCCGGCAGGCGAGACGGACAACCTCGCCCGCATCACGCATGTCATCTGGCCGGAGGCGGCCATGCCCTTCCTGCCGCTCGACTATCCCGACGTGCGCGCGGCCATCGGCCGGCTGCTGCCGGAGAAGACGTATCTCATCACCGGCGCGCTGCGCGCGGAGCCCGCGCCGGCCGGCGCGTCGCGTCCGAGGCGCATCTTCAACAGCCTGATCGTGTTCGGCCAGGGCGGCTCGCTGGTCGCGCTCTATGACAAGATCCACCTGGTGCCGTTCGGCGAGTATCTGCCGCTGCAGCGGCAGCTCGAGGCGATCGGGCTGGAGCAGCTCACGCGCCTGCGCGGCGGCTTCGACACCGGTGTGGCGCCACGGCCGTTGCTGCGCGTGCCGGGACTGCCGGCCGCGGCGCCGCTGATCTGCTACGAGGCGATCTTTCCGCGCGCCGTCGTGCAAGGGGCGGAGCGCCCGGCGCTGATGATCAACCTCACCAACGACGGCTGGTTCGGCAATACCACGGGGCCGCGCCAGCACCTGCACCAGGCCCGCGTGCGTGCGGTGGAGGAAGGGTTGCCGCTCATGCGTGCCGCGAACAATGGTATTTCCGCAGGCATCGACCCCTACGGCCGGATGTTGGCGCGGCTCGGCCTCAACGTGCGTGGCGTGATCGATGTGGAGCTGCCGGCGGCGGCGCCGCCGACGATGTATACGTCGTTGGGCGATTGGACATTTCTCCTGCTTTGGGCGGCGGTCGCTGCAGCCGCCATCCTGGGGCGCAGGCGAAATCCGGGATCGGCCGCTCCGCAGTGATATGTAGGCTATCGGATAGATTATGCGGGTCCCGGAGGTTGACGCGTTACACGTCTGCACCTACCAATTGTGCCCGTAGCAACATTGTACGGGGCGGTCATGTCGAGAACACCCGGGTTCGTCGACGATGCAGTGGACGACGAGAAGGGCTCGCGGCGGCCCAATCCGATCGACGTGCACGTCGGGAGCCGGGTGCGGTTCCGCCGCATGCTGCTCGGCATGAGCCAGGAGAAGCTCGGCGAGAAGCTGGGCCTCACGTTCCAGCAGATTCAGAAGTACGAGAAGGGCATCAATCGCATCGGCGCTAGCCGCCTGTTCGATCTGGCGCAGGTGCTCGGTGTGCCGGTACAGTTTTTCTACGAGGAGGCGCCGTCGGGCGATCCGAGCCACCTCCTGCCGCAGGGGTTTGCCGAGAGGCCCGCGGAGAATACCATCGTCGAGTTCCTGAAGAGCCGCGACGGGCTCGAGCTCAACAAGGCGTTCGTGCGCATCTCCGACGCCAAGGCGCGCCGCGCAATCGTCGATCTCGTCCGCAGTCTGGCCAATGACGATACCAACGACAATACACTGAGCTGAACACTGGGCTGATTGGGCGGCGCCCCACGCCCCGCGCAGGCCTCGATTGCCCAGTAAAACGGCGGTTTTCCAAGCTTATCCCCGTGCGCGCCCGGTCATCTTGACCCTCGCGCGAAACACTGCAACAAGTCGCGCGACGTTTGACACAGCGATGGGGAGCACCAGTGTCGCGCAAGTCCTATCTGTTCACCAGCGAGTCCGTCTCGGAAGGCCATCCCGACAAGGTCTGCGACCGCATCTCCGACGAGGTGGTCGACCTGTTCTTCCGTGAGGGACCGAAGGCGGGGATCGACCCCTGGCAGCTCAGGGTGGCTTGCGAGACCCTGGCGACGACCAACCAGGTGGTGATCGCGGGCGAGACGCGAGGCCCCAACACCATCACCAGGGACTGGGTGTCCCACACCGCCCGGCTCGCCATCAAGGATATCGGCTACGAGCAGGAAGGCTTCCACTGGGACAAGGCCGACATCAAGGTGCTGCTCCATCCCCAGTCCGCCGACATCGCCCAGGGCGTCGACAGCGGCGGCAACAAGGAGGAAGGTGCCGGCGACCAGGGCATCATGTTCGGCCACGCCTGCCGCGACACGCCGGAGCTGATGCCGGCACCCATCTACTACAGCCACAAGATCCTGCGCCTGATCTCGGAAGCGCGGCACTCCGGCAAGGAGGCGGTGCTGGGCCCCGACTCCAAGAGCCAGGTGACGGTGCGCTACGAGAACGGCAAGCCGGCCGGCGTCACCCAGATCGTGGTCTCCCACCAGCATCTGGTGGAGTCGATGACCTCGGCGCAGGTGCGCGAGCTGGTCGAGCCGTATGTGAGGAAGGCGCTGCCGTCGGGCTGGATCGGCAAGGACACGCTGTGGCACATCAATCCGACGGGCAAGTTCTACATCGGCGGCCCCGACGGCGACACCGGGCTCACCGGGCGCAAGATCATCGTCGACACCTACGGCGGCGCGGCGCCACACGGCGGCGGCGCCTTCTCCGGCAAGGACCCCACCAAGGTCGACCGCTCGGCGGCCTACGCGGCGCGCTACCTCGCCAAGAACGTGGTGGCTGCCGGCCTCGCCGACTATTGCACCATCCAGCTCGCCTATGCGATCGGCGTCGCCAAGCCGCTGTCGATCTACGTCGACCTCGGCGCCAATCCCAACAAGATCGATGTCGCCAAGCTCGAGCAGGTGCTGGCGGAGGTGATGGACCTGACCCCGCGCGGCATCCGCAAGCACCTCGATCTCAACAAGCCGATCTACGCGCGCACCTCCGCCTACGGGCACTTCGGGCGCGAGCCGGACAAGGACGGCGGCTTCTCGTGGGAGAAGACGGACATCGCCGACAAGCTGAAGTCGGCGATGGCGTAGCGGCCGGGGTCGGCGCGACGGGGTGAGGCGCTGGGGTCGGACCCCAGGGAAAGCGCATTGGCTGTGCCACGACGCCCTGCCATGGGGCCTGACCCCACCAGACGCAAGCTCGTCGAGTTCGACGCCGAGACCTGGCATGCGCTGCAGCTGCTGTCGCGCGACAGCATGAAGTCGCTGCAGGAGCTGGCCGAGGAGGCGTTCGGCGATCTGCTGAAGAAGCACGGCCGCCCGGTCAGCTTGAAGCAGGCGCTGCGCGAGAGTGCGCGCCGGCAGCCCGCCAACGACCCGCGGCCACGGCGCAAGGGTTGACGACAATGGTCGGCGGCGCGGGCGGGCGCCGAGCCGGCGGCGGGCCTAGTTTGGTGTCGGCACCAGGGCGAACAGGCGAGTCCCTCGGCGCGTGGGGCGAACCGTGAGCGCGCCCCCAACCTCGGCAAGGCGCTCGCGCATGGAGGCAAGGCCTACCCCCTCCGCGCCTTCACGCCATCGGCCCCCGTCGGTGATCGTGAGGGCGAGCCGCCCTTCGGTCGAGCGCAGCGCAACGCGCGCCGTCTTGCTGCCGGAGTGGCGGTGGATGTTTATCAGCGCCTCCTTGAGGATGGAAAGGATGGCGCGCTCGACGCCCTCGCTCGGCCGGCCCGCATAGTTGGTCGTGAAGTGAACCTTCATGCCCGCGCGCTGCGCAAACCCGATGGCGAGCGTGCGCACGGTATCGGCGAGGGAGGCGGAAACTGCCGGAGCATGCAGCAGATAGGACAGGGTTCTGAGGTCGTGCATGGCTCGGTGGAGGGTTTGGCCGAGCTCCTCGACCACCTTCCGG
>JBGGME010000310.1:0-3703 GCA_041288195.1 Hyphomicrobiaceae bacterium | reverse complement strand
TCGCCGTCGCCTCGATACGACCGAGTCGCCTTCATCCGTTGGGCGTCGAGGTGGCATCCGCCAAAACACACGAGAACGGCTTGGCTCGCAAATTTCGTGGCTGGAGCAACAGGGCCGATGGCTCTCGCTGCGCGCCTTCCTTGGCGCAGGTGGAGGGCTGTGAGCTGGTATCAAGAAGCGTCTGGTCATTGCCGTACCCTGGCCGACTATGGCGGCCGATGCCGCAAGCACGTGGGCGGCGTGATGTGCCCCTCCTTCCGCATCACCGGCAACGAGCGCGACGTGACGCGCGGGCGCGCCAACTCGCTCAGGCTCGCCATCTCCGGCCAGCTCGGCCCCAATGCGCTGACCAGCGATGCCATGCTGGAGACGATGCAGCTGTGCGTGTCCTGCAAGGGCTGCCGGCGCGAGTGCCCGACCGGCGTCGACATGGCGAGGATGAAGATCGAGGTGCTCGCCGCCTCCGTCGCGCGCCGCGGCCTGTCGCTGCACGACCGCCTGGTCGCGTATCTGCCGCGCTATGCGCCCTATGCGGCGCGCATGGCCGCGCTGATGAACGCGCGCGACATGGTCCCGGGCCTCGCCCAGCTGAGCGAGCGCCTCGCCGGCTTCTCCGCCAAGCGCCGCCTGCCGCGCTGGCGCAGCGATGTGTTCGACGCGCGCGGGATTCCCCCCACCCCCAGCCCCTCCCCACAAGGGGGAGGGGAACCTGGGCGGGGAGAGGGGACGCGCGAGGTCGCGCTGTTCGCCGATACCTTCAACACCTATTTCGAGCCCGAGAACCTGCGCGATGCGGTGGAGGTGCTGAGCGGGCTCGGCTATCGCGTGGTGCCGCTGGCTGCGGCGGAAGGCGGGCGCCCACTATGCTGCGGGCGCACGTTCCTCTCCGCCGGCCTCGTCGAGGAGGCGCGGGCCGAGGCGCGCCGGCTGCTGGCCGCGGCGCGGCCGTTCGTGGAGCGCGGCGTGCCCATCGTCGGGCTCGAGCCCTCCTGTCTCTTCACCCTGCGCGACGAGCTGCCGGCGATGCTGCCGGGCGAGGAGGCGGATGCGCTCGCGGGCCAGGCCCTGCTCATCGAGGAGCTGCTGGCGCGCGAGGCGGCCGCCGGCCGCATTCCCAAATCGATCGCCAGGGCCCCCGGCAAGGTCGTGCTGCACGGCCATTGCCACCAGAAGGCGTTCGCCACCATGGGCGCGGTCACCGCGGCGCTGGGGCTCGTGGAGGGTCTCGAGGTCGAAACGGTGGACTCGAGCTGCTGCGGCATGGCGGGCGCCTTCGGCTACGGCGCCGACACCCACGCGGCCTCCCTCGCCATGGGCGAGCTCTCCCTGCTGCCGGCCGTGCGCCGGGCACCTGCCGAGGCGACCATCGCGGCCGACGGCTTCTCCTGCCGCCACCAGATCCACGACGGCACCGGCCGCACCCCGTTGCACGTCGTGCGCATCCTGCGCCGCGCCATGGGCGAGGCCGCTGCAACACAACGCCCCTAACCATCGACGCGATTGCGACCTTTGGCGGACGCGTGCCCCGTGGACGCCCCCGCGGCGGGCAGGTAGGCTCGCCCCCAATCGCCAACAACCATTGCCCCTGAGACAGGCTTCGCGCAGGGGTGCGAAAAGGATTCGTGGGAGGGACCATGGCCACCCAAGCGCCCCGCAATCGGGGGGCGGACAACAGAGTGACCAGATCGTCGCTCGATATCGGCGGCGGGCTCTTCCTCCTGGGCTTGGCGATCGTCGGCTACGTCGGCGGCTTCAGCCTGCCGTTCGGGCAGCTTTCGGGCATCGGCTCCGGCCTGCTGCCCAAGGTCGTGGCCCTGCTGGTGGCGGCGTTCGGAGTGGCGCTTCTCGTGCAGGGCTTCTTGTCCGGCGGCGACAAGTTGGACCAATGGGCGATCCGAGGCCCTATCTTCGTGCTGAGCGGCGTGATCGTGTTCGCCTTCACCATCCGCCCGTTGGGGCTGGTGGTAGCCGGGCCCCTTGCTGTCATCGTCTCCGCGCTCGCAGACAAGGACACGCGGCCCGTGGAGGTGGCAATCCTCGCCCTGGCGCTTACCGTCGCGTCCGGCCTGATGTTCAAGGAGCTGCTCAGCCTGCCGATCCCCTTCGATCCGCGCGGGTTGATCCCGGAGCCGGTCTTCCACGCCTACGTCGGCCTCAAGAGCGGGGTCGCCGCACTGTTCGCAGGCTTGAAGGCCATCATCAGCCGCTGAGGGCACGCCGTGACCGACCTGATTGCCAATCTGGCGCTGGGAATGGACGTAGCCCTCTCCCTCAAGAACGTCTGGTATTGCTTTATCGGCTGCCTGATCGGGACCCTGATCGGCGTGCTGCCGGGCGTCGGCCCGATCGCCACCATCACCATGCTGCTGCCGATCACCTTCGGCCTCGACCCCGTCGGCGCGCTCATCATGCTGGCGGGCATCTACTACGGGGCGCAGTACGGAGGCTCGACGACGGCCATCCTGGTCAACATCCCGGGCGAGGCAACCTCCGTCGTCACCACGCTCGACGGCCACCAGATGGCCAAGCAGGGCCGCGCCGGCGTGGCGCTCGGCATTGCCGCCATCGGCTCCTTCCTGGCCGGCTGCGTCGCCACCATCATCATCGCCGCATTGGCCGTGCCGCTGACCAAGATGGCGCTGCTGTTCGGCCCGGCCGACTACTTCTCGCTGATGGTGCTGGGCCTGATGTTCGCCGTCGTGCTGGCGCGCGGCTCCGTGCTGAAGGCGATCGCGATCATTCTCGTCGGCATTCTCCTCTCCACCATCGGCACGGATCTCGAGAGCGGAGAGGAACGCCTCACCTTCGGCTGGACCGAGATTGCCGACGGCCTGGACGTCGCCGTGATCGCAATGGGCATGTTCGGGTTCGCGGAGATCCTGCGCAACCTCGAGACGACCGTGACGCGCGATGTCATTCAGAGCAAGATCGGCAACCTGCTGCCCAACCGTGCCGACTTGCGCACGGCGGCCGCGCCGATCGCGCGCGGCACCTTCCTCGGCTCCATGCTGGGCTTGCTGCCCGGCAACGGCGCCGTGCTTGGACCGTTCGCCTCCTATACGCTGGAGAAGAAGCTCGCCAAGGACCCCTCACGCTTCGGGCGAGGGGCCATCGAGGGCGTCGCCGGCCCGGAATCGGCCAACAACGCCGGCGCGCAGACCGCTTTCATCCCGCTCCTCACCCTGGGCATTCCGCCCAACGCGGTGATGGCGCTGATGGTCGGCGCCATGACTATCCACGGCATCGTGCCGGGTCCGCAGATCATGACCAAGCAGCCGCAGCTGTTCTGGGGCATGATCGCGTCGATGTGGATCGGCAATCTGATGCTGCTCGTCATCAACCTGCCGCTGATCGGCCTGTGGGTGCGGTTCCTGAAGGTGCCCTATCGACTGATGTTCCCATCGATCGTGCTGCTGTGCTGCATCGGCATCTACTCCATCAACAACTCGCCGGTCGAGGTGGTGATGACGGCGGCGTTCGGCCTGTTCGGCTATGCGCTCGTCAAGTTCGGGTTCGAGCCGGCGCCGCTGCTGCTCGGCTTCGTGCTCGGGCGCCTGATGGAGGAGAAGCTGCGCCAGGCGCTGGTGATCTCGCGCGGCTCTTTCATGACCTTCCTGGAGCGGCCGCTCAGCGCCGGCCTGCTGTTCGTGGCCTTGATCTTGATGCTGATTGCCATCCTGCCGACGATCCGCAAGAGCCGCGA
>JBGGME010000309.1:0-6138 GCA_041288195.1 Hyphomicrobiaceae bacterium | reverse complement strand
ATCGGTGCAATACGGCTTCCCCTATTGCACCTTACGGTCGGCGGGGGGCGGCAGGAACGCCTCGGTGAAGATGTCCTCCACCTTCGGCTTGTTCTTGAAGGTGAAGGTGAGGCCGATCTGGTCGATCGACTTGGCGAAGCGGGCCTTGTCGATGCCGCCGTAGCCGTTGGCCTTGACCCAGGGCGTGACGAAGTTCTGCTTGAGCGACAGCTCGAGCCGCTCCTTCTCCACCTCGGCCTTGGCCACGTCGTTGCGCTTGATCACGGTGGCGGTGGCGGCGGCCGGATCGGCGATGGTGTCGCGCAGGCCCTTGGTCACGGCCTTGATGAAGCCCTTGACGGCGTCCGGCTTCTCGGCGGCGAACTTGGGGCTCACCATCAGCACGTTGCCGTAGAGTTCCACCCCATGGTCGCTCATGAGCATGAGCACGATGTCGTCGACGGGCAGGCCGCGCGATTTCAGGTTCATGAACACCGAGAACGAGAAGCCGAACACGGCATCGACGTCGCCGGAGGCCAGCATCGGCTCGCGCACGGGAAAGCCGACGTTCTCGAACTTCATGGAGCTGTCGTCGAGTTTGTTGACCGACTTGAAGATCGGCCATTGGGCGTAGGCGCCGTCGGCGGCAGGAGCGCCGAACTTCTTGCCCGCCAGGCTCTTGGGATCGGCGGAGATGCCCTTGCTCTTGCGGCCGACGATAGCGAACGGCGGCCGGTCGTAGACCATCATCACGGCCTTGAGGTCGATCGTGGGATTCTCGTCGCGGAAGCGGATCAGCGAGTTCACGTCGCCGGCGCCGATGTCGTAGGTGCCGGAGGCGACGCGCGGGATCGACTCGCGCGAGCCCGACCCGGTGTCGATCGTGACGTCGAGCCCCTCGGCCTTGAAGTACCCCTTGTCGAGCGCGAGAGTGAACGGGGCGGCCGGGCCCTCGAAGCGCCAGTCGAGGGTGAACTTGACGGGCGTCTGGGCCAGTGCGGCGCCGGCTGCACCGAAGACAACCAGGCTGGCGCACGCTGCTGCGACACAATTTCGGAGGCGGATTTGGCGGATCATGAAACGCTTCCCTCGCATTACCCCTGTTGAACTCGTTCGTGAGCTGCTGCTGGTCTCTGCCTCGCTCACGGGCAGAACAGCTTATCAGGGGTCTGGAGTTCCGCGAAAAGCCCTTTTTGTGCTCAAAATGCGGGCATTCGTACTAATCAGCAGGCACAGGCTCGCCAGCGCTTTCTGCCGCCGAGCCATCAGCTCCAAGGTCGGAAGGAAGCCTCGCGATTCAGCCGCGAGTGAAGGACGCCACGACCGTGGTGGCCATCGGCTGCCACTGGGTCGGCGGCGGCAGAACCCCGAGCCACACCATCGATCCGGCCACCAGCAGCATCAAAGCGCCGCGCGCGATCCAGCGCTCGCCCCAGCCCGCCAGGAACAGCATCGCGAACATGAGTGCGATTGCCGGCGCCTTCCACCAGGAGGCGCCCATCATCAGCAGCGAGATGGTGTATGCAATGATGCAGACGGCTGCGAGGACGTAGCGCTTCTCCTCGGCGGTCAGCGTGTGATCCTGATGCATGGACTGATGTTTTCCCCTCATGTACGGCCCCGGTTTGAAGGTGTCGGAGGAGAGCACTCTTGCAGTGCACTCGCGGCTAACGCCTGCAAGAGTTGGCCGTCCCGAGGGTGGATGGCAATGGGCGGTAGGCAATAAGCAGTGGGTAATTGTAGGTAGTTCTCTAGCAGACTGGCCCCCGGTCCATGGAGCTCGAATGCCCAACTCCCGCAAGTCCTATCCGGTGTCCTGGGACCAATTCCATCGCGATGCCCGCGCGCTCGCGTGGCGTCTTGCCGACAAGGGTCCGTTCGAGGCGATCGTGTGCATCACGCGCGGCGGGCTGGTGCCGGCGGCCATCGTCGCCCGCGAGCTCGACCTCAAGCTGATCGAGACGGTGTGCGTGGCGAGCTACCACGACTACAAGAGCCAGGGGGAGTTGAAGGTCCTGAAGACGATTGCGCCGTCGATCCTCGCCATCGGCAACGGGCGCGGCAAAGGCGTGCTGCTGATCGACGACCTCACCGACACCGGCAAGACCGCCAAGATCGTGCGCGACATGCTGCCCGATGCGCATTTCGCCACCGTCTACGCCAAGCCCGCCGGCGCGCCGATGTGCCATACGTTCGTGACGGAGGTGTCGCAGGACACGTGGATCTATTTTCCCTGGGACCTCGACCTTCGCTATGTTGAGCCGATCCGGGACGGCGCCCGTCCCGCGGCCAAGAACGAGACGTGACGGGAGAGACGGGACCATGAAGGCGGCAGTCATCGGCTCGGCGGGCGTCGAGGTGCGCGAGGTCGAAAAGCCCGCGCCGGCCCCCAACCAGGTGCTCGTGCGGGTCAGGGCGGCGGGCCTCAACCGGGCCGACCTCATCATGGCCTCGGGCCGCATGCACGGCAGCGCCGGCGGGGCGGGCACGGTGCTCGGGCTCGAGTTTGCGGGCGAGGTGGAGGCGGTGGGCGCCGAGGTGAAGGGCGTCAAGGCCGGCGACCGCGTGATGTGCTCGGGCAACGGCGGCTATGCCGAGTATGCCGTCGCCGACTGGGGCCGCGTGGCCAGGATCCCTGCGAACAACATGAGCTGGGAGCAGGCGGCGACGCTCCCCGTGGCGCTGCAGACCATGCACAATGCGGTGGTGACCGCGGGGCGGCTCAAGGCCGGGGAGAGCGTGCTGATCCAGGGCGCGAGTTCGGGCGTCGGCCTGATGGGGCTGCAGATCGCCAAGCTCAAGGGCGCTCGGCTCGTAATGGGGTCGTCCACAAACGCCCAGCGCCGCGAGCGGCTGAAGGAGTTCGGCGCCGATCTTGCCATCGACACCACGGAGCCGGAATGGTCGGAGAAGGTGCTGGCGGCGACCGACAAGAAAGGTGTCGACCTGATCGTCGACCAGGTATCGGCCAGCGTCGCCAACCAGAACCTCAAGGCCGCCGCCGTGTTGGGGCGCATCGTCAACGTCGGCCGGCTCGGCGGCTTCAAGGGCGAGTTCGATTTCGACCTGCACGCCGCCAAGCGCATCGACTACATCGGCGTCACCTTCCGCACGCGCAGCCTCGAGGAGGTGCGCGAGATCAACCGGCTCGTGCGCCAGGACCTGTGGGGCGCCGTCGAGGAAGGCAAGCTGCGCCTGCCGATCGATAAGACCTTTCCGCTGGCGGAGGCCGCGGCGGCGCTGGCCCACATGCGTGCCAACGCCCACTTCGGCAAGATCGTGCTGGTGGTGTGAGGCACGTGCCGACTACGGCCGTCATCTCGGCCTGGTCCCGCTCGCTCGCATTCGCTCGCGACCGGCGCCGGGATGACGCGTGAGCTTGTGGATGCGCTCGTGACCCTGCCCCTCAGAGAGCGGCTCGCCATGCGGCTGGTGCCGTCGGCGCTGTACTATCGCCGGCGGCTGGCGGACGAGGCGGAGTGGGGCGAGCACGAGCTCGATGTGCTCTCCGAGATCATGGCGCCGGGCGGCACGGCTGTCGATGTCGGCGCCAACCAGGGCTTCTTCGCCTACGCCTTCGCCAGCATCGCCGCCCGCGTCGAGGCGTTCGAGCCCAACCCGGACTATGCAGCCTTCGCGCGGGCGATGCTCGGATCCCGCGCCCGCGTGCACGCGGTCGCGCTCTCGAACAGGAGCGGCACGGCGCAGTTCGTGGTGCCCGTCTCCGAGCAGGGAATGGCGCTGCATCTGGGCGGCAGCCTGAAGGCTGGGGCCGCCGAGCAGGGGCCGGCACAACGCTTCCAGGTCGAGGTGCGCACGCTCGACAGCTACGGCTTGCGCGACGTGCGCGCCGTCAAGGTGGACGTCGAGGGCAGCGAGATGGAGGTGCTCGAGGGCGGCCGCGAGACCATCCTGCGCGACCGGCCGGCCCTCATCGTCGAGCTGCTGACGGGCGCGCACGCTGACCCCGTCGCCGTGGCGGAGGCGATCTGCGCCACCTACGGCTATGCCGCCTGGCTCGTCACCAAGGACCGCCAGCGCATCGAGGCGCTGCCCGCGATCCGGGCTCTCGGGAGCAACACCACGTGGGGCTCGCCGATCCGCAACCGCAACGTCCTGTTCCTGCCGCGGCGATAGCTAGGCCAGCGCGATCTCGCGGTAGCCCTGGGCTGCGACCTCGTCGCAGCGCTTGCGGTAGGCAGGGGCGCTGCCGCTGTAGCGGGCGAGGATGCGGGTCTGCTTGCCTTCGACGTTGGAGTTGATGCCGGTCATCCACGAGTTGACCTCGTTGGAGAGCAGGCCCTCGGCCTTCTCTCGCACATAGTCGGTCCAGCTTGCGACGGACTCGGGCTTGGCGTCCGCGCGCGTCAGGTTGCGCTCGCGCATGTAGCCGATCAGGCGCGTCACCCATTCGACGTTGTACTCGATGCTGCGGGGAATGTTGCCGAGCGCGGTGTGCGGGCCGACCAGCATGAACATGTTGGGGAAGCCCTCGACCTGCACGCCGAGGAACGTCTGCGGCCCGCCCTTCCACTTGTCCTTCAGACGCAGCCCGTCGAGGCCGCGGATGTCGATGCGATCGAAGCTGCCGGTGATGGCGTCGAAGCCGGTGGCGTAGATGATGATGTCGAACTCGTACTCGCGCTCGCTGGTCTTGATGCCCTTCGGTGTGATGCGCTCGATCGGCGTCTCCTTGATGTCGACGAGCTCCACGTTGGGCTGGTTGTAGACCTCGTAGTATCTGGTCTCCATCGGCACGCGGCGGGTGCCGAAGCCGTGGTCCTTGGGGATCAGCTTGTCGGCGACCTTGGGGTCCTTGACGCGCTCGCGGATCTTGCGCGCCACGAAATCGCTGATGAGGGCGTTGGCCTCGCGGTTCGTCAGCATGTCGCGGAAGTTGCCCTGCCACATGCCGAAGCCGGGTGTTGCGTACTGCCTCTGGAGAAACGCCTCGCGCTCCTGCGGCGTCACCTCGAACGTGCCGCGCGAGTCGGTCGTATGGATGAAGCAGGCATACGTCTCCTGGCAGCGCTGGAACATCTCGGGGTAGTTGGCCTTGATCCTGGCCTGGGTCGCGTCGTCGATGGGTCCGTTGTGCAGCGGCTTGCACCAGTTCGGCGTGCGCTGAAATACGGTAAGGTGCCCCGCCGTCTTGGCGACCTCGGCGATGGTCTGCACGCCGGTGGCGCCGGTCCCGATCACGGCCACGCGCTTGCCAACGAAGCTCACCGGCTCGTGCGGCCACTGCGCGGTGTGGAAGGACCGGCCGTTGAACGAGTCCACGCCCCCGACGCGCGGCATGGTCGGCGCCGACAGCGGGCCGACGGCCGTGACGAGGAACCTCGCGCGGTGCTTGCTGCCGTCCTGCAGCGTCACGTCCCAGGTCCGGAGAGCATCGTCGTAGTGCGCCGCGGTCACGCGGGAGCGGAACTGGATGTCGCGGCGCAGGTCGAACTTGTCGGCGACATAGTTGATGTAGCGCAGCGTCTCGGGTTGTCCGGCGAAGTGCTCCGACCAGCTCCATTCCTCCAGCAGCTCCTTGGAGAAGGAATACTGGTAGGTGTAGCTCTCCGAATCGAAGCGGGCGCCCGGATACCGGTTCCAATACCAGGTGCCGCCGACGCCCGTGCCGGCCTCGAACACGCGCACCTTGAAGCCGAGCTCGCGCAGCCGGTAGAGCTGGTAGAGGCCGGACATGCCGGCGCCGATGACGATGACGTCGAAGTCCATCGCAGGCGCCGCCCCGGCGCGGGTGCTTGCTTGTTGCGAGGCGGCCATTCGCTGTCCCTCCCTGAGCGCACGCGCAGATGTCGGCGGCCGGCCATCCGGCGCCGGTGACGTTATCCACGGAATGAAACCGTGTGCAAAGTCCGTTCGCGGCGGGTCCGGTCTGCAATTCCCGCCGATCACACCACTCTATCGGGGCGTCGGTCGTTGTCAGCCGAGGCCGCCGGCCCTAGCCAGCTCGCGCAGGTGATGGTCGGCGTCGCCGAAGGCCAGGTCGATCATGGTCAGCCGCTTGAAGTAGTGGCCGGCCTTGTACTCCATGGTCATGCCGATGCCGCCGTGCAGCTGGATCGCCTCCTGGCCGATGTGCTTGGCCGCCCGACCGATCTGCACCTTGGCCGCCGACATGGCCTTGCGGCGCTGGCCGGCGTC
>JBGGME010000308.1:0-9237 GCA_041288195.1 Hyphomicrobiaceae bacterium | reverse complement strand
CCGTCAAGGCGAACGGCCATTCCCCCGAGGACGAAGGACTGTCGGGCATGGCCAACGGCAACGCCGACACGGACTTCGGCGGGATCGTGGTGGCGAGCCCGCCGGCTGCTGCACCGGCCCGCCAAACGCCGGCGCGCAGCGCCAGGGCGAGGGCCAAGGCGGCCGATCCCGATGGTGCGCCGTCCAGCGCCACCATGGGCGATGAGATCGCCATCGGCGAGCCGGTCGCCGCGCAGCCGCAGGTCAAGGCGGCGGGCGCCGACCACGACCGGCTGCGCGCCCGCCTGCGAAGCTGAAGGCACGCCCAAGCCCTGCAAGTTCCGATCCCACCCGGCGATCCCTGAGCTCGATCGAGCTCAGGGTCGCGGACGTCGGTGCGGTCTCCACGCCGCGTACGCGTTTACCAAGCTTGCGTGCGAGAAGATGACTAGGGCGCTTGCGGCATTGTAGGATGCGTCTGGCGCCGGGACCCGTCCCATGGTCGGCGAGCGCCAGTTGCGGTCGCCTGGAAACGATTCCCCTGTCGCCCGCGAATGTTTGTTTAGTGTCATTCGAGGGCGTATCCGATGCCTAATATCAAGGATATTACCTGGTTCAAATCCCAGCTCGGCAACAAGATCATCGACGCCATAGCCGGCACGCCATTCACCCTCGACATGGTGACCGCAATCGCCTGCCAGGAGACCGGATATATCTGGCAGGTGCTGCGCAAGAAGTTCGACACTGTCGAGGAAGTGCTTGCGCTGTGCGTCGGCGACACGATCGATGCGCCGAGCCGCTCGGCGTTCCCCAAGAACAGGGCAGCGCTGCTCGCGAAGCCACGCGGGGCGGACATGTTCGAGATCGGGCGCGACGCCCTCGAGCGCGTGGCCGAGCACATCAACGGCTACAAGCCCAGCGCTTCCAATCCAAACAAGTTCATGCGGGGCTATGGCCTCTTCCAATATGACCTTCAGTTCTTTCTCAAGGATGCGGACTTCTTCCTGAGCAAGGAGTGGGCCCGCTTCGATGGCTGCATGGCCAAGCTGCTCGCCGAGCTGAAGGACTGCCTGCACAAGGTCGGCCTGCAGAACAAGTCGTCGCTCACGGACCTCGAGATGTGCGCCGTCGCGATCGCCTACAACAAGGGCTCCTACAACCCGGCCCTCGGCCTCAAGCAAGGCCACAAATCGGACGGGAAATTCTACGGCGAGAACATATTCGACTTCATTGCGCTGTCGAGGCAGGCGCCATGGACGGGCGCGGTGCCGACCGACATTCCTGCGGTGCCTGGTCCGGTCAACGGCGTCGTCGAGCGCTCCAAGGTGATCGCGCGCGAAGGGCTGAGGCTGCGCGGAGGACCGGGCTCCGAGTTTCCCGTCTTTCGCGTTGTCGCCTTCGGCACCATCGTGGACGTGTTGCGCAAAGACGATCGCTGGGCCCTCGTCGACCTGGAAGGCGATGGGCGCGCGGACGGGCACATGCACGCGTCTTTCTTGGAGCGGCTGTAGGGCGCGCAGGCGAGACGGCTGCGGTTGCCCGACCCGCCCAGACAAGGTTTTGGCAGATATGCACTAAGGGGAAGAGCCCATGCCATTGTCAGTTCCTGAATTGCGCAGAGCCTGGCGCGCGTTCGAGTGCGCCCCAAGCCGTCTCGTGAAAATCCCCTTCGGGCCGGACGAGATCAGGGTCGCGCCCCCGAGCGTCGAGGCGTGGCAAGCGCTATGGAAGGTTGTGGACGCGAACGGCTACAGCGTGCGCACGGGCGATACGGACAGCTATAGCTGCCGGGAGAACGCGAGCGGCACCGGCCGGAGCCTGCATTCGTTCGGCATTGCGCTCGACATCAACTGGGACACCAATCCCTGGATCGACCATCCGGGCGTCCGGCCAGTGCGGTTCTCGGGCAAATCGAGCCAGCCGCAGCGGGCGCGCGAGGTACCGGCCATCTCCGACACCGACATGACCGCGGCAATGATCGCGGACGTGCGCGCGATCAAGACCAAGACCGGCGAGAGGGTGTTCGTGTGGGGCGGTGACTGGAGCAGCGTCAAGGACTGCATGCATTTCGAGATCGACCTTGCGCCGCAAGGTCTGGCTGTCGGGATCGACTGGACGACGGTCCGGGGCGCCGACGGCGCGCCGGCGGCTTCGCCCGTCCCTTCGGGGCCGCCGACCGCCGCCGCGCAACTCTTCCGAGTGATTGCGCGTACGGGCCTCCACCTCCGCGAGGGCCCCGGCGTGAACTTCGGCGTCGTGCGGACGCTGCCGTTTGGCAGCACCGTCCATGTCAGCCGCCGCGACGGCGACTGGGTCGTTGCCGACCTGGAAGGTGACGGCCGCATCGACGGCCATCTGTTCGGTGCATTTCTGGAGCCCGCGTAGGCTCCGCCGCGAACCCGAGCGTGTCCGGCTCGAGCGAGCTCAGAACCGGCGGATCAGGCCGACGAGGCGGCCCTGGATGTCGACCTGGTCGGGGCCGAAGATGCGCGTCTCGTAGTTGGGGTTGGCGGCTTCCAGCGCGATCGAGGCACCCCGCTTGCGCAGACGCTTGAGGGTCGCCTCCTCCTTCTCCACCAGCGCCACGACGATGTCGCCGTTGTCGGCGGTGTCGCAGCGCTTGCAGATGATGATGTCGCCCTCGTTGATGCCGGCGTCGATCATCGAGTCGCCCTTGACCTCGAGCGCGAAGTGCTCGCCGCCGGCCAGCATCTCCGGCGGCACGGCGATGTCGCGGCTGTGCTCCTGGATGGCGCTGATGGGCACGCCGGCGGCGATCCGGCCCATGAGGGGCACGCTGCCCGAGCGCATGTCGGCATAGCCCGGCGAGGGCGCGGCGAGTTGTGGCGCGGGCCTGCGCGCGCTGCCCTCGACGAGCGAGAGGCCGCCGCGGCGGTGGCCGCCCTGGTCGGTCATGGCATCGGGCAGCTTGATGATCTCGATGGCGCGGGCGCGATGCGGCAGGCGGCGGATGAAGCCGCGTTCCTCGAGCGCGATGATGAGCCGGTGGACGCCGGACTTGGACTGCAGGCTGAGCGCCTCCTTCATCTCGTCGAAGGACGGCGGCACGCCCGTCTCCTGCAGGCGGGCGTTGATGAAGACGAGCAGCTCTTTCTGCTTGGTGGTGAGCATGTGGCCTCGTGCTTTGCAAAACGGGCGACTCACACCGATGGACCAACGATTCGGGCCGCAACCGTACAAATCAGGAACACCATAGATGTTCCGGTGATGTTCCGCAAGTCACAAACTGAGATTGCCTCGTGCGCGGATGCACGCACCTAGAAATCGAGGGGGAGGATGGGGACGAGGTTGCCGGCGGGCAGGGCGGGGGCCTTGGGCGGGCGCACCAGCAGGCAGTCGGCTTGTGCCAGGGGGGAGAGCAGCGAGCTGTCCTGCGAGCGCACGGGCGTGACGAGGGCGAGGCCGTCGCTGCCGGTCGTGGAGGTCGCGCGCATGTAGTGCTGGCGCGGGCCGTTGGCCTCGATGTCGACCGCGGCGCGGGCCTGGGTCAGCCGCGCATCTTCAGTCGGCTGCCCGAGCAGGGCCCGGATCAGCGGCAGCAGGAACACGCGCGTGCACACCAGCGCGGAGACCGGGTTGCCGGGCAGGCCCAGCACGCGGGAAGCGCCCAGCCGGCCGAACATCAGGGGCTGGCCCGGCCGCATCAGGATGCGCCAGAAGGCGAGCTCCATGCCCCGCGACTTGAGCACGGGGCCGACGAGGTCGTGGTCGCCGACCGAGGCGCCGCCGATGGTGACGATGACGTCTGGGCTCTGCGCTTTTGCGAAGTGCGCATCGAGGCTCTCGCGCGTGTCGCGGGCGATGCCGAGGAACTCGGTCTCGGCGCCGGCGGCCTGGGCAAGCGCGATGACGCCCAGGTGGTTGGAGGAGATGATCTGGCCGATACCGGGCCTCTCGCCGGGAGCCACGAGCTCGTCGCCCGTCGTGAGCACGGCGATGCGCGGGGGCCGGCGCACGGGAACGTGGCCGTGGCCCATAGCGGCGGCGAGAGATAGCTCGCGGGGCCCGAGGCGGCGGCCGGGTCCGAGGAGCACCTGGCCCTCGCGGAAGTCGAAGCCGCGCTTGCGCACGTGGCCGACATCGATGCTGCCGTCGTGCACGGTGACCCTATCGCCGTCGGCCCGCGTGTTTTCCTGGATGACGATGGCGTCGGCGCCGATTGGCAGCGGGGCGCCGGTGAAGATGCGGACGGCTTGGCCCTCGGCGATGGTGCCGGGGAAGGGGTGGCCGGCGGCGGCCTGGCCGATCACGGCAAGCGTGGCCGGCAGGCTCGCGACATCGGCGGCGCGCACGGCATAGCCGTCCATGGCGGAGGCATCGAACGGCGGCTGCGTCAGGAGCGCGGGTAGCGGAGCGGCAAGGGTGCGCCGGTGCGCGGCCTCGATGGCGACGCTCTCGGGCTGCTTCGGGGCGACGTCCTCGACGATGCGGGCGAGCGCCTGTTCGACCGTGAGGGGCGCGGCCATGGCGTCACCCTGTCATCCCGGCGCTTGTCGCCGGGATCCAGCCGGCCGCTTGCTCCGGCGCCTGCGGATGGTTGGATACCGGGGACAAGCCCCGGTACGACGGCGATGGGGGCTGCATCTCCTGCATCACCGATCCGCGGCCTGGTAGGTGCCGGAGCGGCCGCCTGTTTTCTCGAGGAGGCGGATGGGTCCGAGCGTCATGGCTTTGTCGGCGGCTTTCAGCATGTCGTAGATGGTGAGGCAGGCGACCGAGACGGCGGTCAGCGCCTCCATCTCCACGCCTGTCGGGCCCGCGACCTTCACCTCGGCGGTGACGTGGATGCCGGCCGGAGCCTGCGAGGGCGTGAAGTCGACCGTGGCCTTGGTGATGGCGAGGGGATGGCAGAGCGGGATCAACTCGTGGGTCTTCTTGGCGGCCATGATGCCGGCGATGCGGGCGGTGGCGAGTACGTCGCCCTTCCTGGCCTCGCCCTTCTCCACCAGCGCCAGCGTCTCGGGCGCCATGGCGACGAAGCCCTCGGCGCGCGCCGTGCGCTGGGTCGCGGCCTTGTCGGAGACGTCGACCATGCGCGCCTCGCCCTTGGCGTTGAGGTGCGAGAGCCTGGTCATGGGGTCCGCCCGATCCGCGCACGCTTCCCTCCCCCCTTGTGGGGGAGGGGTAGGGAGGGGGGGATTGCAGAACATCGATTGTCGGGAGTCCCCCCACCCCTAGCCCCTCCCCACAAGGGGGAGGGGGATTCCGTAGGCGACTGTCGGAAGCCCAAGCCCATCACGGCGCTCCCAGCAACGCGCGGGTGGCGGCGATGACGTCGGGCTGGCGCATCAGGCTCTCGCCCACCAGGAAGGCGCGGACGCCGGTCTTGGCGAGGCGCTCGAGGTCGGCGTGGGTGGCAATGCCGCTCTCGGCGATGACGATGCGGTCGCGCGGGATGTGGCGCGCCAGGCGCTCGGTGGTCTCGAGCGTGGTGGCGAAGGTCTTGAGGTCGCGGTTGTTGATGCCGATCAGCCGGCAGTCGAGCTTGAGGGCGCGGTCCATCTCGCTCTCGTCGTGCACCTCGGCGATGACGTCCATGCCCCAGACCTTGGCGTAGGCGCACAGCGTGCCGGCGATGACGTCGTCGACGGCGGCCAGGATGATGAGGATGCAATCGGCGCCGAGCGCGCGGGCCTCGGGCACCTGGTAGCGCGAGAGCATGAAGTCCTTGCGCAGGACGGGCAGTTGCGCCGCCGCGCGCGCTTCGGTCAGGTGCTCGGGCGCGCCCTGGAAGGAGGGGCCGTCGGTGAGGACGGAGAGGCAGGTGGCGCCGCCTGCGGCATAGGCCTCGGCCAGCTTGGCGGGATCGTAGTCGGCGCGGATCAGGCCCTTGGAGGGGCTCGCCTTCTTGATCTCGGCGATGAGGGCGAACTGCTTGGCCTTGATCTTGGCCGCGAGCGCCGCCGCGAACGGGCGCACGGGCGGGGCCGCGCGGGCCGCGGCCTCGACCGCCTCGAACGGGCGCCTGTCCTCGGCCTGTTTGATTTCCTCGAGCTTGTAGGCTTTGATCTTGTCCAGGACGGTTGTCATGGCGCGAGGATACGACGCCCGGCCGCCGACCGCCACGGCGAAACGGGGGCCACGGCTGTCGGCACAACTCGTCAGGCGCGCTTGAGGAGCAGCACCCACTCGGTGCCGGGGTTGTGCCAGTCTTCCTTTACCTTGCGGCGGCGGGCGACCTCGCGGTAGCCGGTGCGCTCGTAGAGGCGGCGGGCGCCGGTGTTGGAATCGGAGACGATGATGCTCAAGGCGCGGATGCCGGCTTCGGCGGCGATCCGCTCGGCAAGGGCAAGCAGGGCGGAGCCATGGCCTCGGCCGCGCTCGCCGGGGTAGGCGGCCAGCACGTTCACGTACCAGGTGGCGGGCGCCAGGTTCTCGAGCTCCTGCAGCGGCACGAACATGGCGGGCATGGTGTCGGGGATGGGCTCGGGCGCATCGGGCAGCGGGTAGCCGATCAGGGCGGCGGCGACGCGCTTCTCCCTCTCCAGGACGACGGCGTTGCGGTAGGAGAAGGCACCGGTCTCGCGGCGTGCGCGCTCGCGGCCAACGGCCCACAGGTCGCCGCCGGGGCCCGTGGCCTTGGCCCAGAGATAGGGTGCGAGGCCCTCGCTGGCGAAGTCGACGAGCTCGGCCAGCGCCTGGGCATCGTCGGGCGTGGCGGGGCGGAAGGGGGGTGTCAGATCGACCATGGCATCAACCTCAATGCGGCGCTTTCTAGCCCACATCGACGTTTGCGCGATAGCGGCAATGCGGAGGGACGCGTTGTCGGGCGCGGCCGGGCGGGGCTACCTTGGGCGGAGCGATGTGGGACCGGGAGCGGGGCATGAGCAGCACGGCGGCGGGGATCGTCACGTATCGGGGCGCGGTCTATGCCAGCCACTGCGATCACATCGGCCACATGAATATCGCCTCCTACGGGGCCAAGTTCGACGAGGCAACCTGGGTGCTGTTCTGCGAGCTGGGGCTCACGCCCTCCTATCTGCGCAGCCCGAGCCACGGCATGGCGGCCGTGCAGCAGACCATCACCTACAGGAAGGAGCTGTTCGCCGGCGATGTGATCGAGATCCGCTCGCAGGTGCTCGAGGTTGCCGAGCGGAGGCTGAAGTTTCGCCACGAGATGCGCAACATCGAGACGGGCGAGCTCTGCGCGACGAGCGAGATCAACGGCGTGCATCTCGACAAGAGAGCGCACAAGTCCTGCGAGTTCCCGCCGGCCGTGCGGGAGGCGGCCGGGAAGATGATGGCGGCGGGCACACCGTAGCATGCTCGCTCCCGCCGCGCTGGTCGTCATCGCCCTCACCACGCTTGCCGGCTCGTTCATCTCCGGACTGTTCGGGATGGCGGGCGGCCTGATCCTGCTCGGCGTGCTGCTCGTGTTCATGGATGTGGCGCCGGCCATGGTGCTGTTCGGCACCATCCAGATGGTGTCGAACGGCTGGCGCGCGACGCTGTGGCTACGCTACGTCGAGTGGAGCATCGTGTGGCGCTTCCTCATCGGCTCCACGACCATGTTCCTGCTGATGCGCTCGGTCGCCATCGTGCCGAGCAAGGCCGCGCTCTACCTGATGCTCGGCCTTTTGCCGTTCGCGGCCTATCTCGTGCCGAAGCGGGTAAGCCTCGACATCACCAAGCCGGGCGTGCCCTACTTCGCGGGCTGCCTTATCATCGTGCTGCAGCTGATGGCGGGCGCGGCAGGCCACATCCTCGACGTGTTCTTCCAGAAGAGCCACCTCGACCGCAAGGCGATCGTCGCCACCAAGGCGGTGACGCAGGTGACGGGGCACATCTACCGCATCATCTATTTTGGATCGTTCGCCGCGGCCTACGACGACAGCATACCCCTGTGGGCCTATGCCGCCGCGATCGTGCTCACCATCACGGGCACGTCGCTGGCGGCCGTCGTGCTCGTGCGCATGACCAACGAAGGCTTCCGCAGCTGGAGCCGGGTCGTCACCATCGGCGTCAGCGTCACCTATCTCGCGCGCTGGCTGTGGCTGGTGGCGGCGCCGTGAGTCGCTGCGTCATCCCGGCGCTGGTCGCCGGGATCCACCTCTCAAATTGCTCCGACGCTCGCGGATGGCTGGATACCGGGGACAAGCCCCGGTATGACCGCGAGGGGCACGTGTCGGAGCCAGCCGCTAGCGTCGGCGGCCGCCCGCGTTGAGGGCGACGAAGTGGTAGCCGATGTCGACGTGGACGTGGCTCATGCCGGCGTAGGTCATGACGCCGCCGGCCTTGTGGTTGGCGATCAGCCAGCGCACGACCTCGCCCTTGCGGCCGCCGGCGTTGAAGTCGATGGCGTTGCCGGAGGCGTGCCGCGAGATCTGGCCCGTGCCGGCGATGCGGGCGCCGGGACGGCAGGTCGAGATGACCTGCATGGCGCCGAACTGGCTCTCGATGCGCTCGAGCAGGGCGCGGGCCGGCGCCGACAGGCAGCCGCGCGCGCCGCCTCCGCCGGCCGTCTGCCGGGCGACGCTGGTGACGGCGCGGGCGGTCACGGCTGCTGGCTTGGTGACGGCGGTAGCGGCGGGCTCGCGGCTCGCAGCGCGCGGGCCGGGCCGCGCGGCTCGCGCCTGCGGGCGCCGGCGTGGGGCGACCTCGCGGCGCGCGTCCTCACCATCGCCGTCGGTGCCGCGGCTCGCCTGTCGGCTCGACCAGAATTGGTGGTGGTCGAAGTCGAGCACGCGCGCTCCGCCCCCATAGGCGCCCGAGTGGTTGACCTCGGAGGCGGGTCGGCGCCTCCGCCGGCAGCGCTGCTACGCACAACGCAACGCCGATAGCCCCGGTGATAAGCCGGACCTTCATGTCGTCTCCTTTTGATTGAGGGCGGAGCGCCGTCAGGGGTCGCGCTGCGACGCGTGCGGCCGTCCCCGCCATCGGGAAGGCGCGCACAAGGGCGCCGCAAGTGGGCGAGAATTGGGCTGCGATTTCAAAGAATTTTAGCGTCGGGTGCGGAACCAGAGCGAAGATCGGCGATTGGCGGCCGCTCGAGCCGCGCCGGTGCCGTCTGGCCATGGCCACACTTGGGCGCTAAGGCTCAATCGTCGCAGCTCGGCCCATTTCGGCGCAGGTCAGCCATGCAGCTCGCTCCCATGAGTTTCACCCAGATCGACGGCACGGCGGTGTCGGTCACGGTGACATCGGCGCAGGAGGCGAAGGCCGCGCTCAAGGAGCTGCGCCACAAGAAGCGGGAGCTGAAATTCCTGCGCGGGGCGTTGGCCAAGCAGCAGCGCGCCA
>JBGGME010000307.1:0-2837 GCA_041288195.1 Hyphomicrobiaceae bacterium | reverse complement strand
CTCGCAGATCGAGGTCGGCGAGCTCCTCAAGAAGACCTTCACCGACTATGGCGCCAACGGCGAATCGCCGACCCTGCGGGTCTATGCGGCGAAGGCCGTCACCGGCTACGAGGCGCAGATCCTGCAGGCCCGCGCGATCGCCGGTTCGCTGTAACAGTCACGACAACGAGACGGCCGGCGGCGCGTAGCATTGGCCGCCGGTCCAGACGACCGGCCAAGCAGGACGTCAGAGAATGCGGTTGTCCTCGGGCGTGAAGTGCACGGCGAGCACGACATCCTGGTAGTCGTGGTCGCCCCCGAAGTAGCGCAGGTCCTCGAAGCCCAGCATGAGCTCGCGGCCGCCTTGCAGTCCGGACAGGACCTGGGGCGACCAGTCGGGATTGAGGCCGGCGAAGGAATGGAACACCGGGGCGCCGGTCAGCTGGCCGAGCGAGGCGCTGCGCAGGACCGGCGCCTGCCAGAAATCGACGTTCGCCGCCTGGCCGCCGGGCAGCACGAAGGAGAGGTCGTCGGGCAGGTTGCCGTAAGTCGTGAAGCCGTCCTGGATCAGGAAGAAGCCGATGCGCTCGCCGTTGGCGGGCGCGCCGATATTGAAGCTGCGGCCCACGGCGCCGGCATCGTGGGTGTTGGCGACCAGGACATGGGTCTCGCCGATCGTGCCGTCGGCTCTGACCTTGTACCAGCCGATTTCGTTGGAGAAGGCGGAGGCGGCGCTGCGGAAGTCGACGGTGAAGCGCGCCGCGCCGTCGCCGGTGAGGAAGGGCTGGCTCGCGATGCCGTTGATGGCCGAGGGCTGGACGGCGACGCCTTCGGCCAGGGTTGGCAGGTAGGGCACGAAGGCCATCGCGGTGTGGACGTCGGCACCGCTGCCGCGCTGGGAGATCAGGAACTCGCCGTCGGCGAAGTGGCCGTTTAGCACGACCGTCGAGGCGTCCGCCGTCAGCGTCGCCTGCTGCAGCGTGACGGAGAGGTTCGCCGCCCCAAGGCGCGCGCCCAGCACGTCGACGGCGCCGAGGCCGAAGTCGAAGACGGTGTCGCCGGCGAGGTCGGCTGCCGTGTCGCGCAGGATGTTGCTGCCCGGGCCGAAGTAGAGCGTGTCGGCGCCCGGCCCGCCGCTCACCGTGTCGTTGCCGCGTCCGGTGACCAGGATGTCGTTGCCGGCATTGGCCGTGAGCTTGTTGTCGCGGTCGTTGCCGATCAGCGTGTCGTTGCCCGAGCCGGTGATGAGGTCGGCGACCAGCGAGCGCAGGTCGCCGTTTGCCACGAGCGCGTTGTAGATGTTGCCCTGCGCCGTGTAGCCCGGCGTGCCGTCGGGGATGGCGGGATCGCTGGTGAGGTTGGCGAGCTGGCCGTCGGAGAATTTCAGGAAGTGGCCGGGCCTGAGGTCGTCGACCTGGTCCTGGCCGAAGGTGCGGAGGTCGTAGATGGCGATGGCGCCCTGGGTCCATACCGTGGAGAAGATCTTGCCGGTCGAGCTCAGGCCGGTTGCGGGTGCGGCGCTGTTGTTGATGGTCTCCTGGCCGGTGATGCCGTTCCAGCGATAGGTATCGGTGGTGCCGACCTTGTCGAAGTTGGCGCCATACATCGCCTGCAGGGCGGCGATGTCGTACATCATGAAGCTCTGCGGCGCAGAGCCATCCTTGGCCGACGTGGGCACCGGCGACAGGGGGTTTATCGCCGAGCCCAGGTAGCTCGCGTAGGTCATTATCGAGAATTCGTTGTCGTTGACGTTGGCCGCCAGCGCGACCTCGGACCGTGGCGTGGGCGGAGTCGTTATCTCGAAGTGGCCGTGCTTCAGGCCGAGCGCGTGCCCGAGCTCGTGCATGATCGTGAGGAAGCCGTCGGTGCCGAAATACCTGGGCACGCCGTCGACCGAGTCGGGGACGACGCCGTTCGAGCCGAAAAACGTATCGCCCTGTGTGTTCCAATCGGGCGGACTGGCCCGCGACCCATCGGCGACGGAGATGCGGATGGCCGCATCGCCGACCGCCGCCGCCCGGAAGGAGAGGTTGGTGTAGGACGAGACCAGCTCGAAGGTGGTACGCGATGCTTCCTGCTGGGCCTGCGACAGGACGGCGAAGCTGGGGGGCGGAGGACTGAAGTCGCTCGCGCTCGTCGCAAAGGCATAGGGGATCAGGGTGGCGGGCCGGGCCGCGTTGTCGACCGGTGACCAGCGATGGAAATACAGGAGGGCGAGGGTGTTGGCGTCATCCACCTGGGCCAGATCGAGTTCGCCGCCTGTCAGCCCGGCCCTCGGTGCGGCACCGGAAGGAACGGGAAAACCGCCGATCGCCATTGCTACTCCTCCCAAACGACTCTGCGTAGGTCTCCCTTCGCCTCGCCTCTCCCCCCGGCTGAACGAGGGAGAGGAACACGATGTTAATGGGAAGAGCGCCCAGTGCGAAGCCCTTCGGCGAGAATGTCTCGCGGGGTGAGTTAACTCATGCGGCCTGCGTAAGAGCCACGCGCGTTACGCTGCGACCGCCAGGCCGGTCGTCTCAGCGACGCCGGTCTTGAGGTTGATGCACTGCACCGCCGCACCCGAGGCGCCCTTGCCGAGATTGTCGAGCGAGGCCACGGCCAGGATCTGCTCCTCGGCCTCGTTGCCGTAGACGGCGAGCTCCATGGTGTTGGTGTCGACGAGCCGGTCGGCGCGCAGGAAGCGGTCGCGCTCCAGCCACTTGCGGTCGGCAAGCGGCCGCACCGGCACGAAGGTCTCGCCGGCATAGTAGTCGGCGAGCACGCCGTGCACGTCCTTGGCGCTCACCTTCTTCGCCACGATGTCGCGCGTCAGCGGCACCATCACCAGCATGCCCTGGGCGTAATGGCCGACCGAG
>JBGGME010000306.1:0-14114 GCA_041288195.1 Hyphomicrobiaceae bacterium | reverse complement strand
AAGGATCGAAGGATGCGGCCGGCCGCACGGTGTTTCCACCCCTGTGGGGTGACCGCTCCTTCAATGTCGGTGCCGGCATGGCCCGCACCGAAACGGCTGCCGCCTTCGTCAAGCACAACATGCCGATCGGCTTCCGGGAGCATTTCCCGCTTGGCCAGGGCGGGCTTTCGGATCAGGAGGCTGTAGACGTGGCGGAATACTTCAGCCACATGCCGCGTCCCGCCTTCCCCGCCATGGTCAACGACTGGCCCGACGGCCACAAGCCCAAGGACGCGCGCTAGCGTACCGATTCCGAAGCTCGCCGAGCCCCGGCGGCGATCTCGGAGAGGGCGTCGTGCCAGAATTCGGAGGGCTGGGCGCCGGAGACGCCGTACTTCTGCAGGATGAAGAGCGGCCGCCCTGGATGCCCATGCGATAGCCGCCAGCCAAATCGAGCTTCGAAACAGCATCGCCCGAGTTCTCGCAGGACGCCGCACTCGAGCAAAACAGCCCGCTGGCGGGCTGCAATTGCATTTTCGCGCGTCGGCGAGCGCTTCTATCTACGTCGCCCAACCCTGCCAACGCCCACGCGGCCAACACCTACACGGCGAACGCCCACGCGGCCAATGCCGACCCGGCGGACGCCGACGCCACCGTAGTAGCCACCATAGTAGGCAGGCGAAGAGTAACCGTAGCTCATGTAGCCGTAACGACGCGGTCCTACGGGTGTGCCGCCATATCTATAGCCCGTTTCCCAGCAAGCTGCGGCCTGGGGGCTTCCAACAGCAAGAAGAGGCGCTGCGACCACCAAGGCGGCAGCAATTGTTCGTATGCGCATCTGACCACTCCCTTTTTCAGATTTGAACAAATTGCCAGCTACTCGGCCGCAACACACTCCGGGTAAACCCCGGAAGGGCCTTCAGACCCACCGCGAATGCCAGGGGTCTTTACCCGGGTCGTGTCCATCGCCGCGCGCTGGAACAGCGGTGGGAAACGATGCACGTTGAAGAGATTGGCCGATCACTGAACGATGACCTGATCGACACGGCCAAGCCGCGTCAAAAAGACCCCCAATAGCTGCCGCCTTGTGGCGCCGGAGGCGCTCGCGCGGCGAGCTGTTCTTTCCGCGAGTCATCAACAGCGTTATTATGGTTGTGTGATTCTTCGATGGCCACCTCTGGTTAGTGAACTTCGGCCACGCCGCAGCTCGCTGGAGAGGCTATCCGATGTCCTTCACATCCCTTCACGCTGTCTTTGATCGCCGCACGTCGCACGGACAAGTCCCGTGTGATCGTCCAGCCGTTTCGGGGCGCGAACAGAGCGCCAGGTACATCGAGCCGGCCGGGTGGTGTCGAGCCGCGCTCACGGCGGCGATCGCCATTGCGGCCATTGCTCTTCCGGCTTCAGGGCACGCCGAGGGGTCTTTCAGAGGCTTCTATGTCGGTGTCAATGCCGGAGCGGCGTGGGGCCGAACGAGCTTCGCCACGAATCCGAATTGTCCTCCGTCAATCATCGATGCCACGTTCTGCAATAGCTCTCCCGATCCCTCTGCGCCGAACGGTGTCGCAGTGGCTACGAGCGGAACCGGAAGGCTGTCGCCGAGCGGGTTTGCCGGAGGCGTGCAGGCTGGCTACAACCTGCAAACCGGCATCCTGGTTTTCGGCGCGGAGGCGGATTTCGGTGCCTTCAGGCTTGCAGAATCCGCCGTTGCGACCGGGCTCTTTCCGTTCACGTTCCTCGGCAACCAGTACACGCTCACGGAGACGATGAAGGCCAATTGGCTCGCAACCGTGCGCGGGCGCCTGGGCATCAGCGTCATGCAGCATGTCCTGTTGTACGCGACAGGCGGAGTGGCTTTCTCGGAGTTCAAGTTCTCCAGCAGCTATGGCGACAACGCCATTGGTTTCGGGTTCCCCGGCGGCTCCGGATTCGGCGGCAAGTCCGACACAAGGACAGGCTGGACCGCAGGCGGCGGAGTTGAGTGGTTGCTGGACAGAAATTGGTCGATCAAGGCCGAATATCTCTACGTGGACCTCGGCTCGATGAATGTTCTTGTTCCCGTCAGCAACACGGCTGCATTCAGCCAGACGATGCAGGTCAACGCCGATCTGACGGCGCAAGTCGCCCGGCTGGGCCTCAATTTCCGATTCTGACGAGGCCTCCCCGTCGGCCTACCAGCCAACCCTCACGGCGCCAGCGCGGTTGCTCCCGTCTACGCGGTGAGCCACCTCCTCGACGCCTCAGCCTCGGGCCGGCATGATGTACGCCGCGACCTTGCGAATGACCTCCCCTTGGGATGATTTGAACTCCTCCGGCCAGTCCACCAACTGGACCGTTTTTCCTTGATTCCCCCCAAGAATGGAGAGCTTGCTTCCGTTCCGGCGGGTGAAGAAGGTGACGTGCCCCGTGCCCGTGGCCCATCGCGGATCATCGAACGGACGGTCCCTGTACACGACGATGCAGCCATAGACCGGTTCCGCCAACCGCACGAACTTTGGGCTTGGCCAATAGAAAGACCGCGCCCCTGGGTGCTGAGTGCCCGCGTATCCTGCGCTCTCGAGACACCAGTTGACGAATGCGGCACACCAATCGGTTTCATCACCGTCCCTGTCATCGTCGGTGAACCAACTTCCCACGGCCTCGCTAAAGTAGCGCAATATGCGAGGGTTCTCGCCGGGATCGGGCCACTCTGACCTTTCTCTGACAGGCAGCGCAGCCTCGGTTTGTGCAAAGCTCATCCACGAGGCAGCATCACCAGTCGCGGCAGCCACGGCTGCGACGGAGCCATCAGCAAGCGCGTCCTGGGGTCCCGAAGTCTCCAGAGAACGGATCGTCCCGGGAGACCAACCCTCGATCACCTGGATTGCACCGATGACAGCCGCGAGTTCCTGGTTCGACAGACTGCTCATGGCCCTGCCGGGTTCCAGACCGGTCTTACGCGCAACAAACCGCTGATAGGCGGCCGTATCGTTCTCCTGAGGCGGAGCATACCGAGCAATGGCTCCGGCAACCGTAAGCCTTTGGTAGCTCGGGGTGCGCAGAAGCGCCCCTATCGCATCGCGACCAATCTGGGCGTCCGGAAAGACGGCATTCAATCTATCATTGCCGATGGCCCCATGCGCATCCGCGAAGCTGCCGAACTTTATGTTTCCCGGATTGTTAGTTCGCCACGCTCTGGTGCCGCCTTCATAAACTAAATGCTCCCCGGTGTCGGATTCGTAGAGAACCTGCTTTGGGCGCAATAATCGAGCACGCACAAACGGCATGATATGTCTCCATCGCAATTAGACTTCATCAATAGAATGCTCGGGCTTGTTCCCGCCAACTATAGCACATTTTCAGACAGGCGCGATCGTCCATGCACTCCGTGTGTCAACCCCGTGGGGACCGAGAGCTGCGCTAGGAGGTAGCCGGCGCGGCGCCGGCCGCCTCGGCGGCGATCTTGGGGAGGGCGTCGTGCCAGAACTCGGGGGGCTGGGCGCCGGAGATGCCGTACTTCTGCAGCAGGATGAAGAACGGCACGCCCTGGATGCCCATGCCGTAGCCCTGCTGTTCCAGCCCGACGACGGCCTGGAGGCTTTCCTCCTCGCTCAGCGCCGAGGCGACGCCGGCCGCATCGAGGCCGCTCTCGGCTGCGAGCGTCTCGAGCACCGCGCGTTCCCCGATGTCGAGGGCCTCCTCGAAGTAGGCGCGGAACAGGCGATCGACGAGCGCGTCCTGGCGGTCCTGGCGGCCGGCCTCCCAGATCAGGCGATGGGCAAGCCGCGTGTTGGGCGTGCGCTGCATGCGATCGAAGGCGAAGGCGATGCCGAGCTCGGCGCCGGTCTCCAGCATCTTGCGGTCGAGCTCGGCGCTGCGGGCCTCGCCGAACTTGCGGGCGCGGTAGGCCTTGCGCTCGATGCCCTCGGGCGGCATGTCGGGGTTGAGCTCGAAAGGGCGCCAGGAGAAGCGCAGGTCCTCGGGAATGCCGGGGGGCCTGCCGGGATCCGACAGCGCGGCCTCCAGCCGGCGCTTGCCGACGTAGCACCAGGGGCAGATCACGTCGGAATAGACGATGATCGGGAGCGGGTCGGACATGGGGCGCTTTTTCCTAAGCTGACCGGGGCCGCGCAACATTAGACCATCGCGCCCTCCCGAGATAGAAGTCCTCCACCGGCCAGGAGAGCCGGGTCGAGGAGACGCCACCGGGTGCACGACAGGATCGACAGCAGGGAAGGCTGGCTGGTCACGACCGCGGCGCTGACCATCGTGTCGGTGGCGCTCGGCGCGCCCTACATCGTGATCGTGGCGCTGAAATCGGTGGCGGCCGACGTCGGCGGCTATCGCTCCATTCCCTCGGCCGCGGCCTCGCTCGCCATGCTGGGGACGGGCGTCGGCGGGCTCGGCATGGGCTGGCTGGCGGAGCGCCTCGGCGTGCGGGCCGTGGTGATGTTCGGGGCGTGCATGACGTGCGCCGGACTGGTGCTGTCTTCGGGCGGCGAGGTGTGGCAGCTCTACCTCGGGCACGGGCTGCTGATCGGGCTGATCGGCAACGGCGCCATCAACGCGCCCCTCTATGTCTACGTCACGCGCTGGTTCGAGCAGCGCCGCGGCACGGCGCTGGCGCTGATCGCCAGCGGGCAGTACGTGGCCGGCGCCGGCTGGCCCCCGCTGTTCGAGCGCGCGATTGCCGCCTACGGCTGGCGCCAGACCATGCTCGGCTTCGGCGTGGTGGTGGTCGGGCTGGTGGTGCCGCTCGCCATCGTGTTCCTCCGGCCGGCGCCGGAGGAGCGAAAGACGGAGGCGCCGCTGCACCTCACGGGCCAAGTCGGCAAGGTGTTCGGGCTGCCGCCCAACGTCGCCTTCGCGCTGCTGGCGGTCGCCTCGTTCCTGTGTTGCGTGCCGATGGCGATGCCGTCCTCGCACATCATCGCCCTGTGCGGCGACCTGGGGCTGGGGCCGGCCAAGGGTGCGGCGATGCTGACCGTGCTCTTGGCGTGCGCGTTCGTCGCCCGCCAGTTCTGGGGCTGGATATCGGACCGCATCGGCGGGCTGACGACGCTGCTGATCGGCTCGATGGCGCAGGCTACCGCGATCGCGGGCTTCGTCGTCACCCAGGACGAGATGGGGCTGCTGGCGGTGGCGGCGGCGTTCGGGCTCGGCTTCAGCGGGCTGATCCCCGCCTACCTGCTGACGGCCCGCCAGCAGTTTCCCGCACGCGAGGCGAGCTGGCGCATGCCGATGCTGCTGCTGACGGGCATGTCGGGGATGGCCGCCGGGAGCTGGCTCGGCGGCGTCATCTACGACCACTACGGCTTCTATGCGCCGGCGTTCGCGACGGGGTTCGTCTTCAACCTCGCCAACCTCGTCATCATCGCCAGCCTCGTGCTGCTGTGGCGGCAGGCGCAGGCGCGGGTGGCGCTGACCTGACGGCCGAGCCTATGCCACGCTCCTGAGCGGCGCGTAGGCCTCCCCGTCGGTGCGGGCGAGGAAGCTGGCGATCGTGCCGATGCTGGGCGCGTCCTTGAGGAGGGGCGCGTGACCCTGGCCGCGGACCGTGAAGGCGGCGAGGCGGGGGTGGCGGGCCTGCATCTCGACCAGCGTCCTGGCGCCCAGGATGTCGGAGTTCTCGCCGCGCACGACGAGCACCGGCACGTGGGAGAGCGCGGCGAACTGCGGCCACAGCTCGGGCGTGGGGCCGTCCATGACCGAGATCGCCTTGGCGAGCTTGGGGTCGTAGGAGGGAGAGGGCAGGCCGTTGTCGTCGTTGAAGAGCTGGCGGGCGACGTCCTCCCATTGATCGGCCGGCACGGCGGTGAACTGGCGCCGGTTCATCTCGTAGGTGAGCTCGGTCGCCTCTTGCCAGTTGGCGGGCAACGGCACGCGCCCGACGTAGGCGACGATGCGGGCCAGACCCTCGCGCTCGATGACGGGACCGATGTCGTTGAGGACCACGGCGCCCATGGCGCCGGGACGGAGCACGCCCATCAGCATGGCGATCAGCCCGCCGCGCGAGGTGCCGACGACGGCGGCGCGGTCCAGCCCCTTCATGGCCATGAAATCGAGCGCGTCGTTGAGCTCGACGAGGACCGAGTAGTTCTTCCAGTCGGGATCGTGCTGGGAGCGGCCGCGGCCGCGATAGTCGAGGCAGTAGACGTCGCGGCCGGTCTCGTCGCGGCGGGCGAGCGCGGTGGCGAGGTCGTGGAAGTCGCGCGAGTTGCGGGTGAGGCCCGCCAGGCACACGACGGGCCGCCGCAGCGAGCCGGGCACGGGGTAGTGGCGCGCGTAGAGCCGCAAGCCGTCGCGGGAGGTGTAGTGGATGTCGGTCCAGCTCTGCATGTGGCCTCGGTGCGGTAGGGGGCTGCGCCTCCGCGGCCGCAGCCAGTGTCCCGAATCCGATACACCGAGACAATAGGCGAGGTGTCCCGGGCTTTGCCACCGGCGGGAGGCTCACGCTCACCGTGCTCCCATCAACATCCCCGATCAGGGGGAGGCGGAAGCGCCACAGTCGGCGGCCAACGCGCCCCAAGTCAGAGCAATCCATTGACTCTGCTTGCACATCTCGCACCGTGCACAGGCGGCACCAACGATGTGCAGTCAGCTTCGAGGTACTTTCATGTCACGCGCGTGCTCGATCGCCTTCGCCGTTGCCGTCGGCCTTGCGGCGCCCCTGGCCGCCCGCGCGCAGACCGGGCCGGACCTCGGGGACATGCTGGGCGAGGCGCAGCGGTTCACTGTCAAGGTGCGCGGCACCGTGGTGTGGCCGTTCGCACCAGAGGCGCCCGGGACCGGCAGCGGCACGGGTTTCATCATCGACCGCAAAAAGGGCTGGATCCTCACCAACGCGCACGTGGTGGGCCGGTCGCCTTCGACGGTCGAGGTTGCCATCGGCGACACGGAAAGCGACTGGATGGCGGCAGACCGGGTCTATGTCGACAATCATCTCGACATCGCCGTGGTGAGGGTGACGCCCGACCAGCTGCCCGACAATGCCATCGCCGCCAAGCTCGGCTGCTCCCAGACCGTCAAGCAGGGCGAGACGATCGTGGCCTATGGCCACCCGATCAGCCTCAATTTCACGGCAACGCGCGGGATCGTCTCGAACGTACGCACGCTCGGCTCCCAGGAGTTCGTGCAGATGGATGCCAACATCAATCCCGGCAACTCCGGCGGACCCCTGCTCGCCGTTGCATCGGCGGAGGTCATCGGCATCAACACCTTGAACATTGCGGGAGCATCGGGCCTCGGCCTGGCGGTTGCCATTCGCCAGGTCTGCCCCATCGTCGACCTGCTCACCAGGGGCGAGGACCCGAGCCTGCCGAGCCTTCCCGTCTACTGGCTCAAGCAGGGCCGGATCGAGACGCTGACGGTTGCGTCGCGTTTTCCCCAGCGCGCGGGCGAGCAGGGAGAGGCGGAGGTTGGCCTCAGGCCCGGAGACGTCGTGCAGTCCCTGGCGGGCGGCGCGAAGCTCTCGAGCGTGGCGGATCTCTATACCGCGCTGCGCGGCCGCCAGGGTCGCGTGCACCTGCAGGTCGCGCGCGAGGGCAAGACTGTGGAGGTCGACGTGCCCCTGGTTCCGGCACGGCCGCCCATGAAGCGCCAGGGTCTCACGTTCTCGGGCATGCTGATAACCGAGCGTGCGACGATCGACACCGACTCCTCCCCGCTGCCGCCGCTTCGGATCGAGTACATCAAGCCCGGCGAAGCCGCGACGCGCTCCGGCTTCCAGACCTGGGATGTCCTGGAGACGGTCGGCGGCCGACGCTTCGCCACGGTGGCCGCCCTGCATGACTGGATGAAGGAGAGGAAACCCAACGAGAAGGTCTCAATACTCGTGCGCCGGTCCGCGAATTTCGATCTGCGCGTCACCGCCGAGTATCATCGCCTCGAGATCCATCCAACGACGCTGCGGCTGCTCACCGCCGGCGCCACGCCAGCGGAGTGATGAACCCGCGCTGCCGACCGCGTGGGAGGAGGCGCGAGCGTGTCGCTCAATCGCGCTGCGTGGATTTCGGCGGCCCGGAATAGTCCAGCATCATCCCGCTGACCTGGCACGCCAATGTGCCGAGCCCCGTGTCGATGCTGAAGCCGTATCCGCGCGGATTGTCCAGCGTGGCGTATTCATAGAACAGCGCCAACGGATGCTTGTCGGCGGCCAGGCGCATCTTGCCCAGATAGATCACGAGCTTTGTCACGTGGCTCGCGCTGCCTGCCCTCGGACAGGCGAACGCGCAGCCCTTGCTCGAGGGGCAGGAATAGACCCACTGGAACGTGATTTCCGACCCGGCAGGGTAGGACGGCAATTGATCGGCTTTGGCCTGCATCGACACCGCGATCAGAACCAAGCCGAAAAACAACAGCATCGCCAGGGCTGCTGGAAACTTTACGCGGACCATCTGTTCTCTCCCGACCGCGCTCCATGGGCGCTCAGAGATGAAAAGCAATCCACCGGGCGCGATATCGAACGCCTCGAGGAATTCAGCAGTCCCCTCACGTTGTAGTTGCGCGAAACTTCACTGGAAACGCCCGTATTGCGATCCGCGGCCGTTGAGTTCGAGTGAAGCCAATCGTTGGCGGAGTGTCGATCAGGCCTTTCCGCAATTCGCACGCGGGAAATCCTGGAGCAACCCGGCAGGGCCCCGGCTCGGCGCGCCGCGGACTTGGTCCGCGGCGCTTGGCCGGGGATGCAAGGGCGCTACGCGGATGCGGCGCCCGATCGGGGCTATTACTTCGGCGCGGGTGCTGCGGCGGTGTCGGCGGTCGGGGAGGCGGCGGAGATGCGCTTGAGGTCGGAGGTGAGGCGCACGGCGTCGCGCTCGCCCAGGCGCGCGCGGTAGATCTGGATGTTGGAGAGCACCTTCTGGACGTACTCGCGCGTCTCCTCGAAGGGGATGCGGTGGATCCAGTCGATGGGGTCGACCTTGCCGTCGCGGGGGTCGCCGAACTCCTTGATCCACTCGCGCGCGCGGCCGGGGCCGGCGTTGTAGCCGGCCAGCGTCAGCACGTAGGAGCCCGTGAACTCGTCCATGCGGTCGGTGATATAGGCGCTGCCCAGCATGGTGTTGTAGGCAGGGTCCTTCATGAGGCGGGGGATGTCGCACTTGATCTTGTAGTCGCGGCACACGTGCTTGGCCGTCACCGGCATGACCTGCAGGATGCCGCGCGCGCCGGCGTGGGAGAAGGTGACCGAGTTGAACTCGCTCTCCTGGCGGGCGATGCCGAAGATCACGGCGGGCTCGGCCGGCGTGCGCAGCGGCGTGTAGGCGGGGAGCGAGTGGATCGGATAGGCGTAGTAGAAGAGGTTGAGGCCGCGCGCGATGCCGGCCTTGCCGATGCGCACCGCCATCTGCGTGTCGCCCAGCGCCTCGGCGAGGTGGGCGGCCATGGCGACCTCCGCCTCGCCCCTGAAGTGGTTGCGCATGTGCACGAGGAAGGCGCGGGCCAGGCTGATGTCGAGCCCGGCCTTGCGCGCGAGCACGGTGGCCTTGACGGCGTCCGAGCCGTTGAAGCTTGCCTTCTCCTCCTCGGTGGGAGCGGCGGGCGGCTTGATCAGGAGGACGCGCGCGCCGGGGTCGACCTTGAGGCGGGCGAGCTGGCCGTGGAAGGTGTCGAAGTAGGCTGAGGCCGCGCGGTAGTGCTCCTGCGCCTTTGTCTTGTCGCCCAGCGCCTCCTGCGTGCGGCCGAGCCAGTACTGGGCCCGCGCGTGGCTGAGCGGGCCGTCGGCGATGCTGGCCAGCGCCTCGAAGTGCGGCAGCGCGAGCTTGGTGTCCTTCAGGTGACGCAGCGCGATCCAGCCGGCGAGGAAGGCCGCGTCCTTGGCGGCGTTGACGCCGAGTGGGCCCGGGTTGTTGGCGAGGTCGTAGGCGGTCTTGGGCTTGCCGAGCCGGAGCGCCGCGTAGGCGTTGGCGCGCCGCTCCTCCCACCAGCCGTCGGGCCGTGCGATCTTGCCGGGGCCTTCCGGCTCAGCCAGCAGGATCTTCCAGGCCTCCTCCTCCTTCTTCTGGCGGCGGAGCGCCTGCGCCTTCTGCACGGCGAGGCCCCAGTCGACATGGCTGTGCTTGGGCAGCTTGGCGATCAGCTGCTGGGAGTTCTTGGCGCGCATGAAGACGGCGAGCCGCGCCTCCGCCGTCTTGCGCTCGGCCTCGGGCAGCAGCGCGATGGTGCGCTTGATGACGGCGGCGCGATCGGCGCGGTCGGCCGCGCGGACGTCGTTGAGGAGCAGGCGGTCGAGGCGGCGCTTGTGGTCGGACTCATCGAGCAGCGAGCCGACGCGGGCGAGGAAGGCCTGCTCGGCGGCTGACGGCAGGTCCATCTCGGTCCAGGCCTTGCGTGCCAGCACCTTGGCCTTGTCCGTCTCCTTATCCGTCATGAGCGCGGCGGCGAGCGCGGCATGGCCGATGGCCGTCCGTGGCTCGGCGGAGGCGAAGAAGACCCTCACATCGCGCGAACTGGCGTTGGAGAGGAACAGCTGCTCCTCGGCGCGCTGCGTCAGCAGACCGCGATCGGGCCAGGCGGGGTTGGCATCGAGGAAGGCGCGAATCTCGGAGGCCGTGCCATATCCGCCACGGAACGTGAACCAGTCGACGAGCTTGCGGCCGGCGGGCTCGGAAAGGCCGTCGCGCAGGCTGCGGGCTTCGGTCAGCCGGCCGCCGGCAGCAGCGGCGATGGCCTCGCGCAGGCGCTTGGCGTCGTCGGGCGAGATGGCGATGTCGCGGACCGGCGTGATGGCCGAATCGAAGAGCGCGACGTGCTGGGCCTCCTCGGCGAGCGGGCTTGGCTTGGGCAGCACGGCCATGGCGCGCGGGTTGCCGGCGGACTTGGGCTCGCCAGCGGGCCTGGGCTCGCCGCCGGGCTTGGGTTCGCCGGCCGGACGGGCGGCCGTCTTGGCGGCTGACGCCGGCGCAGCAGCAGCGGGCTTGGGCTTGGCCTTCTGGGCTTCGTTGGCCTTCGGGTCGGCGGCCTTTTTCTTCACCGCCTTGGGCGCTGGCGATTTCGTTTCCTCCTGCGCCGCACCACGGCCGGACACGGTGATCGCCCCCGCCATCAAGGACAGTGCGAGGAGGGCAGTGGCGCTCTTGGAAAGGGGTCGCATCACGTCCGATCTGTTGGTCGTGCCAGCACTGGAGGTTTACCCGGAATCGAGAACAAGAATGCACTGACACGCCAAACAAGGCATCCGCGTGGCCGAAGCTGGGACGGGGACAGATGCCGGTCCGGCCGGCTGGCCGCCGGCGCACTCCCTCTCACCCCGAACCCGCAATCAGCGGGGATAGACGCGGACTTTCCGGTTGCGCCGGGCCGGTGAAGAGCTATCAATGGTTCGTCTTGCGTTCAAGGTGACTTGAGGGCGCCGCGCCGCATGGGCGCAGGCCTCAATCTCGGGAGCAACCCATGTTCAAGGGTTCATTTACCGCGTTGATCACGCCCTTCAAGGGCGGCAAGGTCGACGAGGCGGCATTCAAGCGACTGGTCGATTGGCAGATCGCGGAGGGCACGCACGGCCTGGTGCCGGTGGGCACGACCGGCGAGAGCCCGACACTGAGCCACGAGGAGCACAAGGAGGTCGTCGAGCTCTGCATCAAGACGGCCAGGAAGCGCGTTCCAGTGATCGCGGGGGCGGGCTCCAACTCTACCGAGGAGGCGATCGACTTCACCCGCCACGCCAAGGAGGCGGGGGCGGACGCCGTGCTGCACTCGACGGGCTACTACAACAAGCCCACGCAGGACGGCCTCTACCGCCATTTCAAGGCGATCAACGATGCCGTCGATATCCCCATCATCCTTTACAATGTGCCGGTACGCACCATCGTCGACATCAAGGTCGACACCATGGCGCGCTGCGCCGAGCTCAAGAACGTGGTGGGGGTGAAGGACGCGACCGCCAACGTCGCCCGTGTCACCAACCAGCGCCTCGCCTGCGGCAAGGACTTCGTGCAACTCTCCGGCGAGGACGGCACGGTGCTGGGCTTCATGGCGCACGGCGGCTACGGCTGCATCTCCGTCACCTCCAACGTCGCCCCCAGGCTCTGCGCCGACTTCCAGAATGCTTGTCTCGAAGGCAAGTGGGCGAGGGCGCTCGAATTGCAGGACAAGCTGATGCCGCTGCACGATGCGCTGTTCATCGAGACCAATCCGGCGCCCGTCAAGTATGCGGCCTGGCGGCTCGGCGTGATCGGCTCGCCCGAGTGCCGGCTGCCGCTTGCCCCGCTGATGGAGCCGACCAAGAAGGCGGTAGACGACGCGCTCAAGAGCGTCGGGCTGCTGCAGGCCAAGGCGGCGGAGTAGCGCCGGCAAGCAAGGCAGGCCCGGAGAGGCTCGAGGGCCCATGGCCGCCAGCAAGGACGACGGCCACAAGCGCATTGCCGAGAACCGCAAGGCGCGGTTCGAGTACGCCATCGAGGACACCTGGGAAGCCGGCATCGAGCTCACCGGCACCGAGGTCAAATCGCTGCGCGCCGGCCAGGCCAACATCGCGGAGAGCTACGCCTCGGCCGAGCGGGGCGGCATTTTCCTCATCAACGCTTACATCCCGGAATACCAGTCCGCCGGCGCCTTCTTCCAGCACGACCCGCGCCGACCCCGCCGCCTGCTGCTGCGCAAGAGCGAGATCCACAAGCTTTCCATCGCGGTGGAGCGGCAGGGCATGACGATGGTGCCCCTCGAGCTCTACTTCAACGCTCGCGGGCGCGCCAAGCTCAAGCTGGCGCTCGCCCAGGGCAAGAAGCTGCACGACAAGCGCGCCGACACCGCCAAGCGCGACTGGCAACGCCAGAAGGCGCGGCTGCTACGGGGCAAGGGGTAGCTTGCGGGGTAGGGCGCAATAGCCGAAGGGCGTATTGCGCCGATCGCGCAACGGCGCAATGCGCGGCCGCTTATTGGGCCCCTACCCTCCCTACGCCGCGCGGAACAGGCGCACGGCCTCGTCGCACTCGAAGAGGTAGAGCAGCACTCTCAGCGCCTGGCCACGCGGCGACATCAAGTGCGGGTCCTGCGTCAGCACCAGCCTCGCATCGTCTCGAGCGGCCGCCAACAGCTCCTCGAAGTTGGGCACCGTTGCCACGCGGAACTCGGGCATGCCACTCTGTCGCGCGCCCAGCACCTCGCCGCCGCCGCGCAGCTCCAGGTCCTTCTCGGCGATCTTGAAGCCGTCCTCCGTCGCCTCCATCATCTCGAGGCGCTGGCGCGCAGCGTCTCCCAGCGGCGCCTTGTAGAGCAGCATGCAAAAGCTCTCGCGCGAGCCGCGGCCGACTCTCCCTCGCAATTGGTGGAGCTGGGCGAGGCCGAAGCGCTCGGCGTGCTCGATCACCATGATGTTGGCGTTGGGCACGTCGACGCCGACCTCGATCACGGTCGTCGCCACCAGGATCTTGAGCACGCCCGCAGCGAACGCCGCCATCGTCTGGTCCTTGGCCGCCCCGGTGAGACCCCCGTGCAGCAGCCCGACCTTGCCCGCGCCGAACACCTGAGCCAGATGCGCGTGCCGCTCCTCGGCTGCGGCCAGCTCCGACTTGTCGGAGCTCTCGATCAGCGGGCACACCCAGTAGATCTGGGCGCCCTCTCCCAGCTGCACCCGCAGCCGCTCGATCAGGCGCTCGATCGTCTCGACGGGAATCGACTTGGTGACCACCGGCTTGCGTCCCGCTGGCTTCTCGGTCAGGCGCGATACGTCGAGGTCGCCATAGTGCGTCATCAGCAGTGTGCGCGGGATCGGCGTCGCGGTCATGACGAGGATGCCGGCGCCGCCCTTGCCGCCCTTGGTCTGCAGCGCCAGCCTCTGATGCACGCCGAAGCGGTGCTGCTCATCGATTACGGCGAAGGCGAGATCCCTGAAGGTCACGTCCGGCTGGAACAGCGCGTGCGTGCCGACCAGGATGTCGATCTCGCCGGCGGCCAGCCGCTCCAGCAGGTCGGCGCGGATGCGGCCCTTCTCACGCCCCGTCAGGAGACCGATGTTGAGCCCCGCCGCATGCGCGAGCGGCGCAATGGTGTCGGCATGCTGGCGCGCCAACACCTCGGTCGGTGCCATTAGGGCGGCCTGCGCGCCGCCTTCCACCGCGATCGCCATTGCCATCAGCGCCACCACCGTCTTGCCGGAGCCGACGTCGCCCTGCAGCAGCCGCAGCATGCGCCGCGGTGCCCCCATGTCCTCGGCGATC
>JBGGME010000305.1:0-14394 GCA_041288195.1 Hyphomicrobiaceae bacterium | reverse complement strand
GGCGTCGCGCAACCCGCCTGCACGCGCTGCGGCGACTGCTGCGGGGGATGCAACGTCGGCGCCAAGAACACGGTGGCGCTCACCTACCTGCCCGACGCGGTGCGCCACGGCGCCCACATCTTTACCCACGCCAAGGTGGGTCACGTCGCCAGGGCGCCGCAGGGCGGCTGGCGGGTCTACGTCGAGCGCCAGGATGACGACGGAACGGCCGTCAGCGTCCTGGCCAGCACGGTCATTCTGGCGGCCGGCACGCTGGGGTCCACCGAGATCCTGCTGCGCTCGCGTGCGAGGGGCCTCTCTCTGTCGGACCGGCTGGGGGAGCGCTTCTCCGCCAACGGCGACATCATCGCCTTCGGCTATGGCGCGAAGCTGCCGGTCAACGCCATCGGGGTCGGCCACCCCGCCAAGATCGAGGGCTTCGAGGTCGGCGCCTGCGTCTCGGGCCAGATCGAGATCGTTGACGAGCAGGACTTGAGCCGCAGCCTCACGATCCAGGAGGGCGTGCTGCCGTCGGCGCTGGCGCCGCTACTGCCGGCGCTCTTCATTCCCAACGGACGGTTGCTCGGCGCGCTCAAGAGCCTGATCGCCGGCGTCTACAAGGGTCCGTTCGCGAGCCTGCAGACCTTCTTCGCCGTCTCGCACGACAGCGCATCGGGCCGCCTCGTGCTCGAGGACGACCGGCTCGCGCTCACCTGGCCCGGCGCGGCGCAGGAGCCCGTATACCGCCGCGTGGACGCCGCGCTCGAGGCGCTCGTGCAGCGTGCCGGCGGCAGCTACGTCAAGAACCCGCTCGCCGGCACCATGATGGGCCAGCAGCCCGCCACGGCGCACCCCCTGGGCGGGTGTGGCATGGGCCGCGACCGGAGCGAGGGCGTGGTGGACCACAAGGCCCGCGTGTTCGACGCGAGCCCCGGCAGGGGCAGCGCCGAGGTGCATAACGGACTTTACGTCATCGACGGCGCCCTCATCCCCCGCTCGCTCGGCGTCAACCCGCTGCTGACCATCACCGCGCTGGCGGAGCGGGCCATGCTCCACCTCGCCGCCGACCGGGGCCTCGCCTTCGACGCGGGCCCGCGCACCTATCCCTCGCCGATCCAGGTCACCGCACCTGGCCTGTAGTGAAGCCTCCGGAGAAAATTGCCCCGTGGCACGGATTGTGCCTGTGGGAACAGAGCGCAGGGCGCGCCCCGGCTAAGTTCGGATTCTGGGCAAAAACCTCTACCGCGCGCCCATGGTCACACACGGATTGCCCACAGTGAGGGCAGGCAGACGTTCATCATGTTGCTACCCGCAGACGCCTTTGCCCATGTGCCGGCCCTGGCCGGCAAGGTGCTCGAGCCCGAGAAATCGGTCCTCCGCATCTCGCGCGAGACGTTCGTGGAATGGGACCGGCGTGCCGAGGCAGCGGGTTACGGCGCCAACTGGCGACGTACGCACGAGGAGCGGGAGGCAACCCGTAGCGAGGCGCTGGCGGGCCGACTGGGCCGGGACCTGTGGATCTTCGCCTACGGATCGCTGATGTGGGACCCGGCCATACACGTGGTCGAGATCAGGACCGCCACGCTCACGGGCCTGCATCGCCGCTTCTGCCTCAAGATCGAGATGGGGCGCGGGTCGAAGGAGAAGCCGGCACTGATGGCGGCGTTGGATGCGGGCGGCGCCTGCCAGGGCCTTGCGTTGCGCGTTCCGGCGCACGCCGTCGATCGCGAGACCGAGATCCTGTGGATGCGGGAGATGATCGGCGAAGCCTATATTCCCATGTTCCGGCGCGTGGCGACCCCGCAGGGGCAGGTCGAGGCGCTGACCTTCGTGATGGACCCGAGAAGCCCCCGCTATGCCGACATCGGCCCCGGGGAGGCGGCCAGCATCATCGCCAGCGGCTCGGGCCTGCTGGGCACCAACCTCGAGTATTTCGACAACCTCGCCATGCACGTCGACGCGCTCGGCATCAGGGACGATGTCTTCGAGCGCATGCGTGCGAGTCTCGATCGCGGAAGATGAGGAGTGTCATGCGCACGACGTTCGACCGGCTGTTCGCGGCTCACCCCCGCTCGGTGAACGAGGGTTATCTCGCTCACGCGGGCGTGGCGCTGCGGTTCTCGTTTCTGCTCTTTCGCGCCGGAGTGGCCGCGCTGGTGCACGCCTTCGTTCCCGCGCTATTCGAGAGCAGTGCCTCGTCCACGATCAAGAAGCTCAATGCCGAGATGGCGGAGCGGTCCCGCCAGGCCTAGCCGCCGAGGGCGCGGCCTACGCCGCGCGCCCAGCCACCGGATTATTCGGCCGCGTGTTGCACCGCCACATTGCGCCGGGACGTTGCCGGGCCGCGATCGTTGTCTGCACGGTCGAACAGGAGCTGCATGAGGGCGCTGCGTTCCGCCCTCAGCTCCGCCATGCGCACGAAACGCCGGTCGCCGGTGCGATCCCTGACCAGGGCGCTGTACTCCATGTTGACCTCGCGCAATCGCGTACGAAGCACGAAAGTCTCGCGGGAGCTCATCTTTTTGCCTTTCGCCATAACATCTCCTGTTCCGCGCCGCGCTTGTCCGCGCCGCAGGATCGGCACACCATAACGAACGAGATACAGCCAAGGTTCCGCTCAGCGGATCAGCCGATGGCGCGCTTCCTCGATCTCACCGAGCAAGCGGGCCCTGTCGACCTCCCCGACTGCGATCAGCTCTTGCAGGATGACGCGACGCCATTGGTCCAGCGTCGCGATCTTCTCGCCGCGCGTGAACATTATCTCGTCCACGACGCGCAACGGACTTGCAAACGTCCCTCCCGGATCCTGCTTTGCAGAACCCCTGCTCAGCCTCGTGATGATCATGCTCTTTCCCCCGAAAGCGCACCGCCGACAAGGTTCGACTCGATTCGCGGCAAAAATGTGTGCGTTGAGCCACTTATCTCGCTCTCTCTTATGCTCAGTCCCAACACTGAGCACCCTCGCCGGTCGCGCCATCACCCCTCGTTTGCGCCGTCGTCTCGGCAGCGGGCAGACCGCCTGGGCAAGATGCTCGGGTCACGCCGGACCTCGGCGATTGCATGGTGCACTGCTCCCACGGCGTCCAGTCGATGGTCCAGGATTCCGCGCGGCGACGGGTACGCTCCGTATCCTAATCTTTACGATTCAGCGACTAGGGTGTTTCCCCGATTTCGCAGTCGGCTACGGTGCTCCATCGTGCGATGATCTGAACCAGTCATCGCCGCCGCCCGCAAAGAGGCTTCCATGTTCCTCGCGCGTCTCGCATTCGTCCTCCCTCTCATGCTCGCTGGTGAAGCGGCGGTCGCCCAGACCCGGGATCGTCCAGCTTCGCCCAAGGCCGCCGAGGCCAAGACGCCGGAGGAGCTGCAGGACATCCAGAAGCGCGTGGCGGAATGGCTGAAAACCTGCCTCGACGACTGGGACAAGAGCACGCATATGACCAAGGCCGAGTGGCGGGTCACCTGCCAGCGCGTGGCCAACGAGCGCGGGCGCTTCCTCGCTGAGAATCCGAACGTGGGCGCACGGCGCCGCTGACACGCCCGCCGCCTCTTGGGCATCGCGGCTCTCGCCTACGGCACGCATCCCGTCATAGCTGCCATCCCCGGCCACGCCGCATCAATTTGTCGATTGCGGCGGCGGGCGCGATGGGCTGGAGTAGCGGCTGACATCAGCCAGCTAGGCAGGAAACCGGCTATGAGCACCAACTACACCGACCTCCTCTACAAGGAGGAGAAGGGCATCGCCACCATCACCATCAACCGGCCCAAGGTGCTGAATGCCTTCAGCGCCCACACCGTCGAGGAGCTGATCCAGGCGTTCCTCAAGGCCGGCTGGAACAAGAAGATCGGCGTCATCGTGCTGACCGGCACCGGCGACCGCGCTTTCAGTACCGGGGGCGACCAGTCGGCCCACGTCGGCCAATACGAGGGCCGCGGCACCAACGGCATGCCCGTCGAGGAGCTGCAATCGCTGATCCGCGACGTGCCCAAGCCGGTGATCGCGCGCGTGCCCGGTTACGCTATCGGCGGCGGCAATGTGCTCGCCACCCTGTGCGATCTCACGATCGCTTCCGACAAGGCGATCTTCGGCCAGGTCGGCCCGGGCATGGGCTCGGTCGATCCGGGCTTCGGCACTGCCTACCTCGCCCGCTGCGTCGGCGAGAAGAAGGCGCGCGAGATCTGGTACATGTGCCGCCGCTACACGGCCCAGCAGGCGCTTGAGATGGGCTTGTGCAACGTCGTGGTGCCGCACGATCAGCTCGACGCCGAGGTCGCCAAGTGGTGCGAGGAGCTGATGGCCAAGAGCCCGACCGCGCTCGCCATCGCCAAGCGCTCGTTCAATGCCGACAGCGAGAACATACGCGGCATCGGCGCGCTCGGCTTCCAGGCGCTCGCGCTCTACTACAACACCGAGGAGTCCAGAGAGGGCGCCGCGGCCTTCCGCGAGAAGCGCAAGCCCGACTTCCGCTCCAAGGTGAAGTGAGCGGCGGCGGGCGTTGGTCGGTCAAGGGAGCACGCCTGCGCCCAACGTCAGCCACGCGGCCCACCCCAGCAACACGCCGAGCGCCAGTGTTGCCAATGTAGTGAGACGGCCGGGTGTTGGAACGCACCAGGCGATCAGGCCCAGCAGCGGTATGGCAGCCGCCAGCTCCATGCCGATGACGGCTTGCGCAGGCAGACCCAGCGCGGCAGCCACGACACCCTCATCGGTGCCATCGAGGCTGCCGCCGGCGCCGAGCAGCGACAAGTCGATGCCGATCAGGGCGGGGAGGAACTGCAGTGGCCGCGCCACCCAGATTGCGAGCACCAGCCGTATCGGCGTGTAGCGTGCAAGGAGTAGCGCCAGCGCCGCGAGGCCTACAATCCAATCGATAGCGGGACCGGCGGCAGCAAACACCGCGTTCTCGAGATCGCCGAGGCGGGTGTCCGGCGGGAGTGTGACGCGATCGAAATGCAGGGCAGCCTGAACTCCATACAGCCTGGCCACGCCGAAGTGCGCGCCCTCGTGCGTCACGTATTCGACAGGGGCCGCCAGCACCGACAGGGCGAAGACGACACGCAGGCGCCTCCTCCAATCTGGCGCGGACGAGGCAAGGGCGCTGCTCTGTCGCGTGTCTGGCAAGTGCTAAGCCGCGGCTTGCGGATGGAATCTTCTCATCGCCAGGAAACCGAGAACGAGGAAGATCGCCAGCACGACGAGCTGCGCGACGAGGAACGGCGGCTCGGACTGCGTTGGCGCGAACGGCTGCAGGAAGCTGAGCTTCTGGAAAGCCTGCACGACGCCGACGAACACGTTGAGATAGAGGGCGATCAGCGCCGTCGCCACGTAGATCCAGCGCCATGCGCCCTCCAGCTTGAAGCCGTAGACGCCGGCCAGCGCCGGCACCAGCACGATGAGCGAAATGATGCCGAACACGTGCGATGGCAGCAGCTGGTGGAAGGGGAACAGGAAGCCGGTGACGCTGGTCAGAACCGTGGTGATCAGGAAGACTGCCGTCAACACAGGCAAGCGCTTGCCGCCGAGCATGCCGAGCGCGACCACGAGGCCGGCGACGATCCCGATCAGGCTCAACACCACGTGCAACGTCGTGAAGGCCGACAGCGACAATCCCAGCATCATGTTCTCAATCCCCCTCGTGGCTTGCCTGCGGCATCGAGACGCCGCATCTGGGACGACTATCTCATGGGCGCGACGACAGCGCGACGATAGACATGCAACACAGATGCCTCCAAGCACCCGACCGCAGCCCATGACCGGCGCGATCTCCTGGAAGAGCGAGTTCCTGTCGCTGTCGCGGCGCTTTGCCCGCCGCGTCGCGGTCGTCGATCGCGACGGGAGCATCACCTACGGCGACCTGTTCGCGCATGCGGCCGGCATCGGCGCGGCGGTGCGAGCCTCCGGCGCCGCAGCAGGCGAGCCCGTCGGCACGTTCCTGCCCAACGGCCGTGGCGCGGTGGCGGCCTGCCTCGGCGTGACGCTCGCCGGCGTGGCTGACGCGCGTCTCAACGTGGCGCTCAGCACCGGCGACCTCGCCCACTGCATGGAGACAGCCGGAGTTCGCACCGTCGTCACCAATGCCGAGCTGGCACCCGCCGTAACGCGGCTCGGCGCCCGCGTCATCGAGATCGAGTACGTCGCGCTGGCGGACCTCGCCCGCTGCGATTTCCCCGACGTTGCCGGCGACAGCTGGGCCTGCCTCATCTTCACCTCCGGCACGACCGGGCGCCCCAAGGCCATCGTGCACTCACAGGCCGGACGTTGGACGGCGAACGTGCTGCTGCGCTCGGCCCTGCCGCATGCGCCGGGTGCCGGCGACAACCTGTTGCTGGTGACGCCGTTCTCGCATGGCGCCGCCCTGATGACACATGCCTACCTCGATGGCGGGGCGACGCTCACCCTGCTGCCGGGCGTCGATGCGGAGCGCGTGCTGGAGCTGATCGAGAGGCGCGAGGTCAACCAGGTCTTCGCCCCGCCCACCGTACTCGCCAAGCTGCTGGCGTCTGTCGGCGACAGACATTACCCGGGGCTCGAGACCATCTTCACGGGCACATCTCCCCTCAGCGCCGAGCTCTACCGCCGCGCGAAGCGCGCGTTTGGCCCGATCATACGCGTCACCTACGGCAAGTCGGAGGTGTGGAACCCGATCACGGTGCTGGCGCCCGCCGAGACCGATGCCTGGTATGGCGAGTCGGGCGAGCCCCAGTCGACCTGCGTGGGCTGGCCGGCCGCCGGCGTCGAGCTGGCGATCGTCCCGGTCGAGGCCGAGCAGGGTGAACCGGAGGCTCGTGGCGTCGGCGTGGTGCAGATCAGGGCGCAGCACATGGCGATCGGCCATGTTGCCAATGGCCGCTTCGTTGCCGACCCGCCGGGTGCTTTCCACGACACCGGCGACCTCGGCTTCATCGACGACGTGGGCCGCCTGCATCTCTCCGGACGCCTCGCCGATGTCATCAAGAGCGGCGGCTACCGCCTCCTGCCCGAGGAGATCGAGGCGCCCCTGCGCGAGGCCATCGCACCGGCCGAGATCGCCATCATCAGCCTGCCGTCCAACTATTGGGGCGAGATCGTCACGGCAGTCGTCGTCGGCGCCGAGCCGCTGGCATTGGCTGACGCAATCTCCAGGCTCACGAGCTACAAGCGCCCGCGGCTGGTGGTTGCCCTCGAGGAGATCCCCCGCAACTCCATCGGCAAGGTCGAGCGGCGCCGCGCCCGCGAGCTCGTGCTGGCGCGCTACGCGCTGGAGGACGGGCCTTACCCGCTGTTGGTGCCGCGCTCCTGACGGCCCCGATCACGCCGCCGGCTGAACCACAGGCTTCTTGCCGCGCTCTGCGCGCCACTCCTCGAAGCGCTGCAGCACCACGAACACCGACGGCACGAAGGCCACCGTCAACAGGGTCGAGCCCAGCATGCCCGTCAGCACGGCGATGCCGATCGACTTCTGGGCGTTGGCGCCGGCGCCGGTGCCGAGCACCAGCGGCACAACGCCCAGGATGAAGGCGAACGACGTCATCAGGATCGGCCGGAAGCGGTTGCGGGCGGCCATCACCGCCGCTTCCTCGATCGCATGCCCGCCGTGCCGGCGCAGCTCGCGCGCGAACTCGACGATCAGGATCGCATTCTTGGCCGAGAGCGCGATCAGCAGGATCAGGCCGATCTGCGTATAGAGGTTGTTGGGCACACCCAGCGCAGTCAGCGCCGCGGCCGTGCCCAGCAGCGCCAGCGGCACCGACACGATGACGGTCACCGGGGCGAACCAGCTCTCGTACTGCGCTGCCAGCACCAGGTACACCAGCAGCAGGCTCAGCGCGTACACGAGATAGATCTGATTGCCGATCTCCTTCTCCTGGTAGGACATGGCCGTCCAGTCGAAGCCGGCAGTCCGCGGCAGCGTCTCCTTGGCGATCTGCTCGAGCAGGTCGAGGCCCTGACCGGAGCTGAAGCCGCGGGCGGTGTTGGCAACGACCGTTGCAGCGGGATAGAGATTGTACAGCGACACGAGCGAGGGACCGCTGACCGAGGTGATATCGGCCAGTGTGCCGAGCGGAACCATGCCGCCGCTGGTGTTGCGCACCATCAGCGTCTTGAGGGACTCCGGCTGCAGGCGGGCCGCTGCCTCCGCCTGCACGTAGATCTGGAACACCCGGCCGAACTTGTTGAACTGCCCGACGTAGGTGGAGCCGACGAAGGAGCTGAGCGCGTCGAGTGCGTTGCCGAGCGGCACGCCGAGCGTCTCGGACTTGACCCTGTCGATCGTCACGTTGAGCTGGGGCGCGTCGGCGCGGAACGAGTTGCGCACGACCTGGAACGCCGACTGCGACGAGGCGCGCTCGACGATCGCCTGTGCGAGGTGCTCGAGCTGGGCGTAGTCGAAGCTGCCGTCGCGCAGCTCCACCTTCATGGTGGCGCCCGAGACGTTGCCGATGCCCTGGATCGGCGGGGGCGGGATCACGAGCGCGATACCGTCGTCGAGCGTCTTCACGCGCTCGGAGAGGCCGAGATAGAGATTGAGCAGGTCCTCCTTCTTGCCGCGCTCCGACCAGTCCTTCAGGATGACGTAGGCGATGCCGGCGTTGGCGAGGCTGGCGCTGTCGTTGATGGCGTCGAGCCCGCCGATGGCGACCACCTTGTCGACCCCGGGTTGCTCCCGCACGCGCTTGGTAACTTCGTCGAGGGCGCGTGTCGTGCGCTCGAGCGAGGCGCCTTCGGGAAGCTGCACTGCGATCAGGAAATAGCCCTGGTCCTCGATCGGCAGGAACGCAGTGGGGACGCGGGAGAGGGTCCAGACGGCCAGTGCCACGAGCCCGGCGACGATCAGCGCCATCAGCCCGCTGCGGGCGACCATGCGCGCGATCAGGCCCGTGTATCGCGCCTCGGTTGCGTCATAGACGCGGTTGAAGGCGCGGTAGAAGATGTTGCGCTGCTCCGGCGGCGTGGACGGGCGCATCCACAGGGCGCATTGCGCGGGCTTCAGGGTGAGCGCGTTGATCGCGCTGATGGCGGCCGTGGCCGCGATCACCATCGCGAACTGCCGGTACATCTGCCCGCTCAAGCCCGGCAGGAAGGCCGCCGGCACGAACACCGCCATCAGCACCAGCGTGATGCCGATGATGGGGCCCAGCAGCTCGTCCATGGCCTTGACGGTCGCGTCGTGCGGGGAGAGGCCTTGCTCGATGTGCTTTGCCGCGCCCTCCACGACCACGATCGCGTCGTCGACGACGATGCCGATGGCGAGGATGATGGCAAACAGCGTCGTCAGGTTGACCGTGAAGCCGAACACCGCCATCGCCGCGAATGCGCCGATGATGGTGACGGGAACGGTGGTGGCGGGCACCAGCGTCGCGCGCCAGTTCTGCAGGAATACGAGGATCACGATCAGGACGAGAATCGCGGCCTCGATCAGCGTCTTGTAGACCTCGTGGATGGCGGCGCCCACGAACTTGGTGGTGTCGAAGGGCACGTTCCACGTCATCCCTTGCGGGAACGCCTTCTGCAGCTCGCCCATGCGCTGTTCCACGCGCTTGGCGACATCGAGCGCGTTGGCCTCTGGAAGCTGGAAGACGGCGACCCCGGCCGACGGCTGGCCATTGAGCTTGAAGGTCTGGCTGTACTGCTGCGCGCCGAGCTCGACTGTCGCCACATCGCGCAACCGCGTTATGCGGCCGGTCCCGTCGGTATCCGCCTTGATGATGATGTCCTCGAACTGGGTGACATCGTCGAGCTTGCTCGGCACATTGATCGTGTATTGGAAGGTCTGGCCGGCGGGTACGGGCGGCAGGCCGAGCTGCCCGGCTCCGGTGCTGCGGCTCTGCAGATTGACGGCGTTGATGACGTCGGCAGGCACCAGCTTGCGTACCTGCATCTTCTGGGGGTCGAGCCAGAGCCGCATGGCGTATTGGCCCGCCCCGAACACCGAGACGTTGCCGACACCGTCGACGCGGGCGAGCTCGTCGACCAGATTGATGGTGGCATAGTTCGACAGGAACAGGCTGTCGTAGCGGCCGTCCGAGCTCAGCGCCACGATCTCGAGGATCGAGGTCGAGCGCTTGGCGGTCTGCACGCCCTGGGTCTGCACGGCCGAGGGTAGCGCCGGCAGCGCGCTGCTGACCCGGTTCTGCACCAGGATCTGCGCCTTGTCGGCGTCGGTGCCGATCTTGAAGGTCACCGTGAGCGTATAGGTGCCGTCACTCGTGCTCATCGACGACATGTAGATCATGCCTTCGACGCCGTTGACCTTCTGCTCGATGGGCAGCCCAACGTCGCGCACGACCGTCGAAGCGCTGGCGCCGGGATAGCGCGCGGTGACCTGCACGGTCGGCGGCACGATGTTGGGGTATTGCGCGACCGGCAGCCTGGCCAGCGCCACGAGCCCCAGGATGATGGTGAGGACGGCGATGACGTTCGCGAAGATCGGCCGCTCGATGAAGAACTTGGCGATCATTGCTTGTCCTTGCGCGCAGCAGGCGCAGCCGCCGGAGCCGGTGTTGCAGGCGCGGCCGCGGGGGCCTTGGCGGGGGGTACGTCGACTGGCTTCACGACGCTGCCCGGCACCGCGCGCTGGATGCCGCTCACGACCACGCGGTCCTGGGGCTGGAGCCCGCTTCTGATGATCCGCAACCCGCCGTCGACCACCTCTCCGGTCTCCACCGGGCGCTGCTCGACCATGTTCTTGTCGTTGACGATGAGCACGTAGCGCCCCTGCTGGCCGTTGCCGAGCGCGCGGTCGGGCACCAGCAGCGCCTCGACGTCGCGTTGCGTCGGCACCCTTACGCGCACGAACAGCCCCGGCAGCAGCACCGACTGCTTGTTCTCGAGCAGCGCCCTGACCGGGAGCGTACCGGTGCTCTGGTCGAGATCCGGGGCCACGTAGTTGATGACGCCCTTGTGCGGAAATCCGGTCTCCGTCTGGGTTCCGACCTCGACCGGGATTGGCCCCAGGTCCTTCAGCGTCAGCCCCTCCTTGCGCAGCTGCTCGCGGATCTGGAGCACCTGCTGCTCGTTGACGTTGAAGTTCACATAGATCGGATCGATCTGGACGATGGTGGCGAGCTTCGTTGGCGCGCCTGCGCCGACGAGAGCACCCGGGTCGACCAGTCGCGCCGTGACGACGCCCGTGAACGGCGCCTTGATGTCGGTGTAGGCGAGATTGATCTTGGCCTGCTGCACCTGACCCTTGGCCTGATCGAGAGCGGCGACCGTGGAGTCGCGCTTGGCGCGGCTTTCGTCAAGCCTCGCCTCGCTCGCCACCTGACGCTGCGCCAGCGACTCCTGGCGGCCGAGGTCGGCGTTGGCCTGCACCAGCAGCGCCTCCTGCTGGCGCACGGTGGCCTCGGCGATCTGCAGGCTGGTCTGGTATGGCGCCTGCTCGATCACGAACAGCGTGGTGCCGGCCTGAACAACGTCGCCTTCCTTGTAGGTGACCTTCTCCAGGAAGCCCTGCACGCGCGCCATGAGATCGACCTTGTTGAAGGCCGACGTGTTGCCGGTGACCTCCAGGTAGAGTGTGACGCGCTTCTGCTCCGGCTTCTGGACGCCCACCTCCGCCGCCGGCGGCGGCTGGTATTTGTTGCGGTCCTCGCAGGCGGCAAGCAGCAGGCCGCAACAGCAAAGCACCCCCAGACGTACCCGGGCTCCCATCACCAGCCTGCTCATGAATGCCTTGACCCCGATACGGTTGCAGCCCAAACCGCGCACGCCTCCGGTCGGCGAGCGGCAGCCGGGTCGGTCAGTTTGGATGTCCCCTCGCCGGCATGTTGGCGACTGCGCCTTACTTCTTCGCTAAGCACCGTGCAAATTGCAACACGCCTCGCGTCCCGCGTCAGCATAGCCGATCGTACGCCCGTCGGGGAGTTGCTCGACTGAGACCCATGCACAGTGCGGCCCATGGTTGGGGCGCGGTATTCGGCGCGGGGCTTGTCCGAATTGGCGGCAAGCGCCGCGCGGTCGTCACGACCAGCATCGAGCACCCAGCGACCCGACCGAATGCATGGCGGCGGCGGTCGACGACGCTGGCAGACGTTGGAGCGGCCGCGCATGGCCTCGGTGCAGCCTGGCGGACGATCGCCGATGCGCGGCAGGCTCGATCGGCGCGATATGGTCCGGGAGGGCGTCAGGCCACTTCGGCGACCGCAGCTGACCGTCCACGCGTCGGGATCTCGGCCGCCTCCACGATGGTGATGCAGGGCTCGCTCGCGCGCATCTCCAGCACCTGGCCGACGACGGCCGCCTGCGTGTAGCCGAGCCGGTGCAACTCGGCGATGCACTCGACGACGTTCGATTGCGGAACCGAGGCGAGCAATCCGCCCGCAGTCTGGGGATCGAACAGCAGAGGGTACGTCGGCATCCCTGCGGCCGCATCGAGATTGAGGATCGCGCGGCGCTGCCTCAGGTTCTCGGGAGCAAGGCTGCTGCTGATGCCCTCCGCCAACGTCTCCAGCGCTCCGTCCAACGCAGGAACCGCGTCGAGGAACAACGCCGCATCGACCCTGGACGCCCGCAGCATCTCGATGAGATGGCCGAGGAGGCCAAACCCGGTGACATCGGTGCTGGCGCTCGCACTCGCTTCGCGGATGCAACGCGCCGCCTCGCGGCTGGGCTGCTGCATCACCGAAAGCGCCCGGTCGATCCAGGCACCCTTCGCCTTCCCGCGCATCTCGGCAGCAAACAGTGCTCCGGTACCCAGCGGCTTGGTGAGGATCAGGCGATCGCCCACGCGCATCCCGGACTTCCGCAACACGCGATCTGGATCGACCGCGCCGTTGATGGTGAATCCTAGCGCCAGCTCGGCGCCTTCGCCGCTGTGTCCGCCGACCAAGACTGCGCCCGCCTCCTCCAGCACATCGAGGCCGCCGCGCAGCATCTGGTAGAGCTCCTCCTCGACCTTGTCCTCCAGCCCGTAGGGGACGGTTGCGGTCGCCAATGCGGTCAGAGGCTCGGCGCCCATCGCGTAGATGTCGCCCAGCGCATGATTGGCGGCAATGCGGCCGAAGAGGTATGGGTCATCTATCAATGCGCGAAAGAAATCGACGGTCTGCACGAGCAGCTTGCCTTGCGGCGGCGATACCACCGCGGCATCGTCGGGCGCGCCGAGGCCGATCTGCACGCTCGGATCGCCGCGCGGCTCTAGGCGTGCCATCACGCGCGCCAGCCCCGCGGCCCCGACCTTGGCGCCGCAGCCTCCGCAGCGCATCGGCTCGGCCTGCAGAGCGCGGAGCGGATCATCAGCTCCCGACGCCGCCGCCGGAGCCATCTGCGGCAACTCCTTGTAATTGCGCATCCAGCGTCGGTCGATCCAATCCTTCAAATGCCAGAGAGTTGCGCCCTGAGCCGCCAAACGCCCGCGCGAGGCGACGGCGCAGCGGTCCCCCGTCGAGATCAGTGACAGGAACTTGCGCTGTGGCACAAACGGCAAGGCCGCTTCGCCAGCCAGCGCGCGGCGCAGATTGGCTGCCAACGGCGGCCCTTGCCTGACGGCGAACACGCCGGCCTTCGGCCGCGGATGCTCGACATTGGAGGCCACGTCGCCGGCTGCGAAGACATAGGGATCGCTGAGCGCCCGCAAGGTCGCATCGATCTTGATGAAGCCGCCCTCGTCGAGTTCGAGCCCGGTGTCCACAAGCCAGGACGCGGCCCCGGCCTGCGTCACCCAGATCAGCTCGTCGAAGCCGATGCGATCGCCATTGCTGCAGAGCACGCTCGCCTCGTCGACCCGTTCCACGGCGTTCTGCTCGACGACGCCGACGCCGCGCAGCCCGAGCAGGTCGCGGAACCATCGGCGCACCGAGGCATTGTGGCTCGTCAGGATCTCCTCGCGCGTGACGAGGGTGAAGCTCACGCGATCTGGGTCCTGCCCGCGCTCCTGCAACAGGCCCCTGAGCCGATGGCGCATGGAGAGCGTCAGCTCGACACCTGCCGCACCGCCCCCGACCGTGAGAAACCGCACGAGCGCCTTGCTGTGTCGCACGCGCTCCATAATGCGCTCCCACCGCTCCGCCAGCCGGTCGATCGGTTTGACAGGCGTGGCGTGCTCGGCGGCGCCCGGGATCGAGCCCAGATGAGGCGTCGAGCCGATGTCTATGGAGACGACGTCATAGGCAATCGGCGGGCGCCCGCGGCACGCGACGCGGCGCTGGGCAAGATCGAGGCCCACGGCCTCGTCGTGGATCAGCCGCGCCCCCGCGAAGCGCGCCAGCGGCCGCAAGTCGATGTGACAGTCTTCGCGCGTGTAGTGGCCAGCTATAAAGCCTGGCAGCATGCCGGAGTAGGGCGTCTCCACATCGCGCGCGATGAGCGTGATGCGCAGACCCGGCATGGGCTTCATCCCGAAGCTCTTCAGGACATGGACATGGGCGTGACCGCCGCCGATGAGGACTAGGTCCTTGACGACCGGCGTGACACGCACGACAGCGATCTCCGTT
>JBGGME010000304.1:0-2808 GCA_041288195.1 Hyphomicrobiaceae bacterium | reverse complement strand
CACCCGCTGGGGCGCGCTGTCCCGGTTCACCGGCGATGGCCGGCTGGAGATGAGCAACAATGCCGCCGAGCGCGCCATCCGGCCACTGTGCCTGGGCCGGAAGAATTGGCTCTTCGCCGGCTCCGACGAGGGCGCTTCATGCTGCTCATCTCATCATGTCATTGATAGATCGAGTAGATCTTGCTGGCGGTTGTCAGGCGGCGGGCGGCGCGACCGCCGTGCATCGGCTTGGCGGTGTATGCCGTCTCGCTCGAGATCGGATCGGCGAATGATCCAGGGAGCGCCTTTGCAGTGTTGGTTCGCCGCGAGAACTCCCTCGGCGATGAGGCGGCGGATGGTCGACGTGCTCACGGCGAGGGCCGCCGCGGCCTCGTCGAGTGTCGCCTCGCCGCGGTCGGCGCGCTCGCCGTCACGGTAGAGGGCGATGCCATACTGACGGCGCAGGGAGCAAACACGCCCCCGCGTCCAGCTGTTGCCGTGGCCGGTCGACTTGCCCGACCGGTTGAGCACCGCGGCGATCGTCTCGTCGGGCATCTGACGCGCCAGGGCACGAACGAGATCAACCACCTCCACGTCGGTGGTCCATCGCGTCTGACCCGCACGGTTCCGCTTCACCGTCAGACGGGTGTGGTCGCCGCCCTGCCAGTGGACGATCAGCTCCAACGTGTCGCCGACGGTGTCGACGATGATCTCCGAGATGACCGTGCGAATGATCTTCTTGCGCCTCTCCGGCGTGGTGCCGGGGCTCTCCCAAGCTCGGGCGAGGTCCTGGCCAAGCGTCATGAGCTGCTCGCGGTCGGCCTCGGTCAGGGCCGGCGCCTCGTCGGCGTCGAGCCGCTCGGTCTCGAGCTCAAGATCACGCACCGCGACCAGGCGCTCGTTCCATCGCCGCTCCAGCTCGCCGGCCACCAGGCGGTTCTCCGGGTCGGTGGCATCATACTGGCGCTGCACCCTGGCGGCCTCGTAGCGAGCTTGCTGGAGGGCCAGCTCGAGCTGATCTTTCCTCGCGGAGCGCTGCTGGCTGCGTGCTTCGATGGCGGCCAGCGCCGCCTCCACGCCTAGGGGCTGCAGCCTGGCCAGCACTTCCTTGGCAAGAACCCGGTCGAGGCGCATCCCGCCGAAGGTGATGCACCGCGCCGCTGCGAGTTGATTGAAGGCGCCCACACACTCGTAGCGATAGGTCTGGCCATAGCGGACGCGAAGCTTCTTGCCGCACCGGGCGCAGCGGAAGAGGCCGGGCAGCAAGGCCTCTCCAGGGCGGACAGCGCCCCGGCTCATGAATCGCTTGCCGTTGGCGTTGTCGGCAATCAGCTGTTGGTTCCTCTCGAACTCGGCCCAGGAAATGTAGCCCTCGTGATGGTCGCGGATCAAAACCTCCCAATTGCGCCAGTCGCGCTGCATGCTCCTGACCACCCGCTTGCGCCCGTTCTCGATCGTCACGCGCGCAGTCCGGCGGCCGAAGGCGTAGGCGCCAGCATAGACCGGGTTGGTCAGCATGTGATGGACCGTCGGATAGACAGGCAAACGCCAGATGATCCGACCACCAGTCGCGGCATCACCCAGGGCCGGCAAGAGGATCCTCTCCTGTCTGCACCACACCAGGACCTGACGGATGGTCTGAAGCTCGGCGAACTTGCGGAAGACCAGCAGGACGGTCTCTTGGACGCGTCGATCCGCATCCTTCTCGATGCGGTCGCCGCTGGCCTTCACATAGCCGACCGCCACGGTGAGGAAGAGCTCACCGCGGCGCGCCTTCTGCTTCATCGCCTCGATCGAGCGTTGCCGAAAGACAGACAACTCCATCTCGCTCATCGTGCCCTTCATGCCGAGCAGGAGCCGGTCATTGGGCGAGGCCGGGTCATAGACGCCGTCCTCGTCGACGATCAGCGTGCCAACCAGGCCGCAGAACTCCAGAAGGGTGTGCCAGTCGCGCCCGTTGCGCGCCAGCCGGGAAGCCTCCAGCGAAAACACGGCGCCGACGCGGCCCTCGCAGATCGCGGCCAGAAGCCTTTCAAAGCCGGGCCGCCTTGCGCCCGCGCCCGACCGACCAAGGTCATCGTCGATCACCGCAACGTCGGGCCATCCCAACTGACGCGCTCGCCCGGTCAGACCATACTGCCGCCGCTGGCTCTCTAGATTCCGCGCGACCTGAAAGGCCGTCGACTGCCGAACGTAGACGACAGCATCGCGCACCAGATGCTCAGGCGTGATCTTGGTCATCGCCTGCCTCCGGCTGGTCTCCCGAGATCGCCACCGCCTCCATTAGAAGCGCTTGGAGCTGCTCCAGCGCCTTCGCCCGCTCCGTCGCCTCGAGCCTCGTGCTTGGCGGCGGCTCCTCGAACAGATCCTGCTGTGTGCTCGTGCGATGCTTCGCCATCAGCGCCTTCCTCGGGGATCTCTTCCCCCAGGTCGCAGGCTAGGCCAGAGTCCAAGAACGCCCTCAGATCGAGAAGCCGGGCGATCGACAGGCACGGAGCATCGACGATCTTGACCGATGCGGCCTCAGGATCGGCCATCCAGGCCGGAACCAGGAAGGAAGGCCCTTCTCCCGAGCGCAGGGTCAAATGCCGGGTGCCGTTGTGAAGCTGATCGCCGATCACGATCGCGGACCGCCGGAACAGCGGGTGGAACGGATAAGCGACCTCTACCTCGCGTCCCAGGATCCGGGCATTATGAGGTCGCGTCGGACGAGGGCGGGCATCGTGCCGCCGTTCTCTACACGATCATCGAGACGGCGAAGCTGAACGGCGTGGATCCGGAGGCCTACCTCGCCGACGTCCTCGCCCGTATCGCCGACCACCCGGCCAA
>JBGGME010000303.1:0-6175 GCA_041288195.1 Hyphomicrobiaceae bacterium | reverse complement strand
AACGGCAACGAGGCTCATACGCGATACCCGTCCTTGCCGCTCGACCACCGACGACACGCCGCGTGCCGAGCGGGCGCCGCGGGAAATCCTAGACCTACGGAGCCTTCGTCCTGGCCGCGACGGCAGGAGGAGAGGCCGTGGGCGCTTCGGCCTTCTTCTCGGGCCCTGCCACCTGCGGCTGGTACTCGGCGGCCTTGCACGAGCACCCTTGCACGAATTCCTTGCGATAACGCCATGCCGATTTGAGGCCGATATAGGGCTGCTGGCTCTGCACCGACACCATCTGCTCGACGGCTCCGCCTGGGTTCTGGTGATAGAAGAGCTCGGCGGGGGCAGCGCACTGCGACTGGCAAACGTCGGAGTCGCGCTGGAAGTGGTTGGGCAGCGTCGAGAAGCTGACGGGGAAGTAGTAGCCGTCGCACAGGCGCACACAGAGCGTGCGATAGGTGGCGAAAGGCAGGTTGCCGAACTGGTTGGGCCTGCTGCGCGGGCTCTCGTCCTCCTCGCCCCACAGCGAGGAGAAGGGATTGCGATCGCGGCGGCGCGCCTCCTGCTGGTATTGCGGGCCGCAGTTGTTGCGGGCGAGCTCGCGGATGATGTCGTCCTGGTAGGAGCGCCGGTCGCCGGTGCCCAGGATCTGGCGGCGCTGGGCCTCGAGGTCGGCCAAGCGCTGGCGGGCGCTGTCGGCCTCGTTGGCGAGCGCGATGCAGCGCTGCGTGCGCCGCAGCGTGCGCGAGAACAGGAACTGGTCCCAGCAGTCGGCGCGATTGAGCTGCAGCTGCGCGGTCTGGTGCTGGCGCTCCATCGCGCGCATGTCGCTCTCGATCTTGGGGAGGATCTCGCGGCCCTGGCCGGTGCCTTGAGTCTCGGCCACCAGCCGTTGCTCGAGCTGCAGACAGATGTTGCTCATGCGCTGGCCGCCGTAGGCGGGAACTTGGCCCTGGCCCTGACCTTGCGGAGGCGGCTGTTGTCCCGGAGGCGGTTGCCCCGGGGGGAGCGGCGCACCCATGGGCGGGCGATCGAGCGGCTCGCGCCGCCGCGGCTCGGGCTGCGACCACGGCCACCAGCCCCAGCCCTGCGCCAGCGCGTCGGCGACGGACAGGCCGAGCGCGATCGTGGCCAACGCCGCGACCGCCGTCAGGCGCACCCTCGCCCGTCTGGAAGTGCCTTCACGCATTGGAAAATTCCGAGCTTGGCCGAGCCCCGCGGTGCCGGAAGATGCCGAACTTTCCGGCGCGGATTATGGAAGTGTGACATTGGGCGGTCAATGCAGCGCAAATGCGGCGCGGGCGCTTGCCCACAGTGTTCACCGCCTTGACGACGCACGGGAAAGCGCGGATAAGGCCGCCCATGCGAGCCACGCACATACGCGCCGTAAATATTCTGTGCGGCATTATTGCAACGACCCCGGCCTAAAGCCGGGGTGGCGCGCGGTCGCTTCTTTGCCCCCGACCCAAAGAAACGTCTCCGCCAGCAGAGGCGAGGGGTGACATGACGCTCACGCTCTACAACACGCTGACGCGGCGGAAGGAGCCCTTCCAGCCGATCGACCCCGCCAACGTGCGCATGTACGTGTGCGGACCGACGGTCTACGACTACGCCCACATCGGCAATGCGCGGCCCGTCATCGTCTTCGACATACTCTACCGGCTGCTGCGGCACATCTATGGGCCGAGCCACGTCACCTACGCGCGCAACATCACCGACGTGGAAGACAAGATCAATGCGCGGGCGGCGGAGGAGGGCGTCTCCATCGGAGATCTGACCGAGCGCACCACCAGGCAGTTCCATGCCGACATCGCGGCCCTCGGGGTCTTGCCGCCGACCGTGGAGCCGCGTGCGACCGACCACATCGCCGAGATGCGCAGGCTGATCGAGGCGCTGGTCGCCAATGGGCACGCCTACGTTGCCGAGGAGCACGTGCTGTTCAACGTGCCGTCGATGAAGGATTACGGGCGGCTCTCCAACCGCTCTCTCGAGGAGATGGAAGCCGGCGCGCGGGTGGAGGTTGCGCCCTACAAGCGCGACGCGATGGACTTCGTGCTGTGGAAGCCGTCGAAGGCTGGCGATCCGTCCTGGCCGTCGCCAGCCGGCATCGCGGTGAGGGGGCGACCCGGCTGGCACATCGAGTGCTCGGCGATGGCGGAGAAGCATCTGGGCCAGATCTTCGACATCCACGGCGGCGGCATCGACCTCGTCTTCCCGCATCATGAGAACGAGATCGCGCAGAGCCGCTGCGCGCATGGCACGCCGGTCATGGCCAACTACTGGCTGCACAACGGCTTCCTGCAGGTCGAGGGCGAGAAGATGAGCAAGTCCCTCGGCAATTTCGTGACGATCCATGAGCTGCTGGAGACGAAGAGCTTTGGCGGGCAGCCGTGGCACGGCCGCGTCATCAAGTTCGCCATGCTCGGCACCCACTACCGCCAGCCAATCGATTGGACCATTGACAGGTTGGTGCAAGCGAGATCGACGCTGATGGATTTTGCGGCCTTCCTGCACGATGCGCCTGTCGACGCGGAACCCAACGCCGAGGTGGTCACCGCGCTCTGCGATGATCTCAACACACCGAGTTCCATGTCGATCATTCATGGCATCGCCAAGTCTGCTTCGCGCAACGTGAAGGCGGCGGCGCAGATCAAAGCGACGCTTCAGCTCCTCGGTGTTTATCAGAACGAGAATCCGGCTGATTTCGCCGTCGGGTACGAAGCCAGGAATGTCGATGCGGAGCAGGTGGGCAATCTGATCGATGCCCGCAACGCTGCCCGCAAGGCGAGGAACTTCAAGGAGGCCGATCGCATTCGCGATGAGCTTTCCGCCATGGGCATCCAGCTCAAGGACGCCAAGGACCCTGCGACAGGCGAGATCAGGACGATGTGGGAAGTGAAAAGATGATCCGCGCCCCTGCACGTCGTTCCAGCGAAGGCCGGAACCCGGGATGTGCGCGGATGGGTGGCTGGATCCTGGCCCGAGGCCGGGATGACGACACGTTGCGAGGGAGGCCATGACAACCGATCCCAACGAGAGGCCGCCGTTCTGGCGGCATCGGTATTACTACATGGCGCTCAAGATCGGGGTGCTGGTGGTGGGCATCGTGGTGGCGCTGCGGCTGCTCGGGTACCGGTGAGGCGGGCGATGGCGCGCGAGCGGCTTTATCTGTTCGACACGACGCTGCGCGATGGGGCGCAGACGACGGGCGTCGACTTCTCGCTCGAGGACAAGCGGCTGATCGCGCGCACGCTTGATGAGCTGGGGCTCGACTACATCGAGGGCGGTTATCCCGGCGCCAACGTCACCGACACCGAGTTCTTCAGCGCCGATCCGGGTTTTGCGCACGCGACGTTCACGGCCTTCGGCATGACCAAGCGGGCGGGGCGCTCGCTCGCCAACGATCCAGGCTTTCAGGCGACGCTGCAGGCGAAGGCCAAAGCCATATGCCTCGTCGCCAAGGCATGGGACTACCACGTGCGCGTCGCGCTCGGCATCTCCAACGAGGAGAACATCGAGGGCGTGGCGCAGTCGGTCGAGGCGGTCGTGGCCGGTGGTCGGGAAGCCCAAGGCGGAGCCGGTCGAGAAGCAATGATCGACTGCGAGCATTTCTTCGATGGCTGGAAGGGCAATCGCGCCTATGCGCTGGCTGTGGCGACGACGGCTTACAAGGCGGGCGCGCGCTGGGTGGTGCTGTGCGACACCAACGGGGGCACGCTGCCGCACGAGGTCGCCGAGATCGTCGCCGAGGTCGCCAAGCACGTGCCGGGCACGCACCTCGGCATCCACACGCACAATGACACCGAGAATGCGGTGGCCAATACGCTCACCGCCCTGCGCGCCGGCGTGCGCCAGGTGCAAGGCGCGCTCAACGGGCTGGGCGAGCGCTGCGGCAACGCCAACCTTACATCGCTGATCCCGACCCTGGTGTTGAAGCCCGAGTTCGCGGAGCGCTTCGAGACGAAGGTGACGCCGGAGCGCCTGAGAAAGCTGACGCACGCGAGCCGGCTACTCGACGAGCTGCTGAACCGCTCCCCGAACCGGCAGGCGCCCTACGTCGGCGAGGCGGCGTTCGCAACCAAGGCCGGCATTCACGCCTCCGCCATCCTCAAGGAGCCCGCGACCTACGAGCACATCGCGCCCGAGGCCGTCGGCAATCGCCGGCGCGTGCTCGTCTCCGACCAGGCCGGCAAGTCGAACCTGGTCCACGAGCTGGAGCGGCTCGGCATTCCACTGGGGCGCGACGATCGGCGCATGTCGGCGCTGCTCGATGAGGTGAAGGCGCGCGAGGCCGTGGGCTACGCCTACGAGGGCGCGGATGCCTCCTTCGAGCTGCTGGCGCGGCGGCTGTTGGGCGAGGTGCCCGAGTTCTTCCGGGTCGACAGCTTCCGCGTCATGGTCGAGAAGCGGCACAACGCGCTCGGCAGCCTCGTCACCGTGTCGGAGGCGACGGTGAAGGTGTTCGTGGCGGGGAGCGAGGAGCCGCTGTGGTCGGTGGCGGAGGGCAACGGCCCCGTCAACGCGCTCGACCAGGCGCTGCGCAAGGACCTCGGCCGCTACCAGAAGCACATCCAGGACGTGGAGCTCGTCGACTACAAGGTGCGCATCCTCACGGGCGGCACCGAGGCCATCACGCGCGTGCTGGTGGAGAGCCGCGACAGGGGCACGGGCGAACGCTGGTTCACCGTGGGCGTGTCGCCCAACATCGTCGATGCCAGCTTCGAGGCGCTGACCGACTGCATCACCTACAAGCTGCTGCGGGCGGGCGCGCGGGCCGAGGCGTAAGCTCTCAAAGCAGCCGGCGCGCAGCGTCCTCGGCGGTCAGCGTGCCGGCGAGCAGGTCGTCGGCCAGCTGATCGAGCTTGCGGCCGCCACCTTCGCGCACGCGCTGCGCCACGAGATCGGCGGCCGCGCGCGCGATCAGGTAGCGCGCCCGGCGGCGGCGGCGCTGCTCGGGCCCCTCGGCCAGACGGACCGCCGCGATCCCGCCAATCGCTTCGGCCAGGGCATCGACGCCGGCGCCGGACGTCGCCGTGGTCTTGAGCACGGGCACCTTGTGGCGGTCGTGGGCGCGCAAGGACAGCGCGCCCTTGAGCTGTTGGACAGCGCGCTCGGCGCCCTCGCGGTCGGCCTTGTTGACGACCATGACGTCGGCCATCTCGATCAGCCCGGCCTTCATGGCCTGGATGTCGTCGCCGAGGCCGGGCGCGGTGACGAGGATGCGAACGTCCGCCACCTCCGCGACGTCGATCTCGCTCTGGCCGGTGCCGACGGTCTCGATCAGGATCACGTCCTTGCCGGCGGCGTCGAGCGCATCGATGATGCGTACGGCGGCGGGCGAGAGGCCGCCCAGGTGGCCGCGGCTCGCCAGCGAGCGCATGAACACGCCGTCGTCGTCGAGCGTCGCGGTCATGCGGATGCGGTCGCCGAGAATGGCGCCGCCCGACACGGGGCTGGAGGGATCGACGGCGATGATGCCGACGGTCTTTCCCTCGGCGCGCGCATGCCGCGTGAAGGCATTGACGAGGGTGGACTTGCCGGCGCCGGGCGGGCCGGTGAAGCCCAGCACCAGGGCGTGGCCCAGATGGGGCTGCATGGCCTGGAGCAGGCGGGGTGCCTCGGGCGAGAGCCGCTCGAGCTCGGTGACGGCTCGCGAGATGGCGCGCCGCTCGCCTGCGCGCATGCGCTCGATGAGGGAGGGCAGGTCGGCCAAATCCTGCGGCCGGGAGACGGTCTTGGGGCGCGCCATGGGGAGGCTGATACTGGGGCGGGGCGTCTCGTGCAATGGCGGGCGCAGGGATATCCCGTCACGCCGGCGACGGCCGAGAGGAATGGGCCGAGGCTAGTGCCGGCCTTGCCCGTCCTTCGATCTGGGCTCGAGCCATGAGGGGGGCGTGCGCACGGGGTCCTTGGGCGGGGAGGCCGCGGCATCTGCATGCATGGACTTGAGGCGGAAGCGGACGGCGGCCGTCTGCACGGGCTCCTCGGCAGGCGCCTGTTCGCGCGAAGGCTCGTTCGAGTTGGCGGTGTGCGCGGGCGGGGCCTCGTCTTGGCCCGACACCGGGGAGGCGAGGGGCCGGCTGAAGACGCGGGATCGCAGCACCTGATCCTTGCCGAGGTAGATCAGGTACAAGATGAGCGCGATGAGGATGCCGCCGAGCGTGTTGCCGGCCGTGACAAAGGCAAT
>JBGGME010000302.1:0-12214 GCA_041288195.1 Hyphomicrobiaceae bacterium | reverse complement strand
TTTCGAGCCCGACGTCGGCGTGACCCGGCTCGAGACCGTGCGCGTGTCGCGTGCGGGCGCCGATCAGCGCCGGGGACGTGCCGGCCGCACCGAGCCCGGCGTCTGCTACCGCCTGTGGGACGAGCCGCAGACGCAGAGCCTTCCCGCTTTCGCGGAGCCCGAGATTCGCTCTGCCGATCTTGCGAGCCTGCTGCTCGACTGCGCGGAGTGGGGAACAGCCGATCCGTGCTCGCTGTCCTGGATCGATCCGCCGTCGGCCGCCGCCGTCGATGCCGCGCGCGAGGAGCTGACGGAGCTGGATGCGCTCGACGCGGAAGGCCGCATCACGGCCACGGGCAAGCGGCTGAGGTCGCTGCCGCTCCCGCCCCGGCTCGCCCGCATGGTGATTGCCGCAGCCGAGCTCGGTCGCGCGGAGGAGGCTGCCGAGATCGCCGCCGTCATCGTGGAGCGTGGGCTCGGCGGCAGCGACCCCGACCTCGCGCATCGGCTCGAAGGCTTCCGCCGCGATCGATCGCGGCGCGCCGGCGACATGCGGAGACTGGCCGCCAACTGGGCGCGGATGGCGAGCGCTGGTCGCCCGGGGCAGACGCCGCGCGAGGAGATGTCGGTCGCCCGGCTGCTGGCGCTCGCCTTTCCCGAGCGCATCGGCAAGGCGCGCGGCGCGCCCGGCCAGTTCCTGCTCGCCAACGGCCGCGGCGCCAACGTCGATGCGACGCATCCCCTGGCCCGATCCGCGTTCCTGGTCGCGGCGGAGCTGTCGGGAACGGCGGCGTCGACGCGCATCCTGCTCGCGGCCGCCGCCGATGAAGCGGACATCGTTGCGGCCGCGGGCAAGCGCATCCGCGAGAGGGAGGAGATCGAATTCGATCAAGACGCGGCTGCGCTGAGGTCCCGCCGTGTGCGCCGGCTCGACGCCATCCCGCTCACGAACGAGCCGCGCCCGGTGATGGCGAGCGAGGAGACTGCGCGCCTGCTCGCCGACGGCATCGCCAAGCTCGGGCTGCGACGCCTGCCGTGGAGCAAGGCGCAAAGCCAGCTACGCGCCCGCGTCGGCTTCCTGCGCGCGGCGGGGGAGGACGAATGGCCGGACCTGACGGATGCGGCGCTCGCCGAGACGGTCGCGGATTGGCTTGCCCCATTCCTCGCCGGCAAGACGAAGCTGTCCGAGATCGGCGCCGATGACCTCGGCCTGGCGCTCGATGCGCTCCTGCCGTGGAACTTGAAGCGGCGCCTGGAGGAGGAAGCCCCGACCCACTTCCAGGCGCCCACAGGCAATCGGCACGCCATCGACTACGAGACCGCCGGCGCACCCGCCCTGCACATCCGCGTGCAGGAATTGTTTGGGGTCACGCAACATCCCGCCATCGCCAACGGCAAGCTGCCGCTCACGCTGCATCTGCTCTCGCCGGCGCACCGTCCCATCCAGATCACGCGCGACCTTCCGGGCTTCTGGCGGGGATCGTGGGCGGCGGTCAAGGCCGAGATGAAAGGGCGCTATCCGCGCCACCCCTGGCCCGAGGATCCCGCCTCGGCAGCCCCGACCGCGCGGGCCAAGCCCCGAGGCACGTGACACGCAGCCTACCTGGGAAAGCCCGGCCGCGCCCATCAGCCGTCGTGAGCGCTCGGTTGCGCGACCGCCGAACGGTAGAGATCGCGAAGCCGCCTATAGCCAACGCGGACGATGCCCATCTCGTCCACCCAGCGTTGCGGCGCGCCGCTGGCAAAGAGGCGATGCTCGTCGGTACGCCAATGCGCACGCGGCGGCACGATCGCCTCGATGTCGCCCGGAGCATTGCAGTGAAGGGCCACGAAGGCGAGGCCTGGGGGGAGGGTAGCGAGCAGATTGCGGTAGGCGGCCGGCGCCTCGTCGCTCGGCACGCCGGGCGTCATGCGGAAGTGGTCGACAATTGGGACGCCGGCTTTTTCGAGCTCGGCGACCGCGCTCGAATAGGGTGCTGGATCGACCGGGCCAAGGTCGAGACGGTCCAGGTAGCTCGCCAGGTCCCGGGGCAGCAGCACCGGCAGCTTGTACTCGCGGCCGAGGCGCAGATAGATCGCGAGCAGCTCCGGCACCAACGCGGCGCCCATGTGGGTGTCGATGTGCGTGGCGTCGATGCCCGCCGCAAGGGCCCGATCGATCTGCGCCCGCATCTCGACCTCGGCCGCCTCCGGCACGAGCTGGGCGCGCAGGGGCCGGCATCGGCGCGGCAGATAGCCGTCGTCGTCGAGAAGGCCCGAGCTGCGGCTCGCAGTAGAGATGGCGCGCCAGCGATAGCCCTCCCACTCCGAGGTGAGGGTGAGGTGCACGCCGAGGTCTAGCGATGGGTCATTGCGCGCGGCTGCCGCGATCTCCGCAAACCAGGGGCAAGGGACCATGACCGAGCCGGAATCGACCGCCCCCTTCCGGTACAACTCGAGGAACGCGGTATTTGCACCGTGGCACATGCCGACGTCATCGACATGCAGGATGGCGATACGTGCCTGGGACGGGAGACCCAACAAGGAAGCGACATTGCTCATGGCAGCTTTCCCGCGAGCTGCAGGGGCTCGGCAAGCCTCACGTTCTGCGCCCGAAACCACAATCGCACCACGCGGCGCTCGGTACGGCCGAGGCCCGCGGCCTCCGCTTCGAGCTGCAGCGAATGGTTGTCATTGCCGGCGAAGCGGAAGCGGCCCGCGCGGTCGGTGCGCGTGCGCTGGCGCTCGTTGTGCATGACGAAGTGGCGCTCCAGCAAGATGACATTGGCATTGGGGACGGGCCGTCCGCTTGCGTCGACGACCTGCCCCTCGACGAGGCCGCCGTCATTGAGCGCGACATAGCCGTTCCATGCCAGCACGAGGCCTGCGATGGCCAGCGGCGCGATCACCCAGCGGCTCGTTGCCCAGTGCGGCATGACTACCCCTTGGTGGCGCCGGAGGTGAGGCCGCGGATGAACTCTTTCTGCGCCATCAGGAACACGAAGATCGAAGGCGCCAGCACCATCACGGCGAAGGCGTAGAGAGCCCCGGTCGTGTCCTCCATGTAGGACAGGAAGCGCGCAAGCCCAAGCGGCAGCGTCTGCATGGTCGGCTCGCGCGTGATGATGAGCGGCCACAGGAATGCGTTCCACGACCAGATGAAGGCCAGCACCACGTTGGTGGCGATGGCAGCCTTCGACAGCGGCATCAGCACGCGCAGGATGACGCGCCATTCGCTCAAGCCATCGATCCGCGCCGCATCGACCAGGGACTGAGGCACAGCCTCGAACGCCGCCTTGAACACGAAGATGCACACGATGGTGGAGAGCAGCGGGAAGGCGAGGCCGAGATAGGAGTTGAGCAGCCCCAGCTTGGACGTGATCAGATAGGCCGGAATGATCGTGGCCTGGAAGGGGATCAGCATGCAGGAGAGGAAGAGCAGCAGGATTGCGCGCTTGCCCGCAAAGCTCTTGGTCAGGGCATAGCCCGCCATCGCGTTGAAGACGATGTTGGACGCGACCACCAGCGCCGACACGATCAGGCTGTTGAGGAGATAGCGCGGGAACGGGATGAAGTACCACACGTCCACGAAGTTGAAGAGGTGCGGGCTCTCCGGCAGCAGGCGCGGGGGATAGGCGTAGATGTTCTCGTTCGTGACCGCGGTCTTGAGCACCCAGTAGAAGGGCAGCAGCATGATCGCGGATACGCCGACGAGGGTCGCATGCCGCAGAAATGTCCCGCGTTGCCGCATCGCTCACCGCCGCTCCAGCGAGCCAGCATTGCCGCCGGCGGCGCGATTAGCGAGATAGGTCAGGGCCAGCAGCAGGATGAACTGCGCGACGGTGAGGGCCGCGGCGTAGTCGAACTTGGTCTGGCCGAAGCCCGACTTGTAGATGTGGGTGATGAGGAGCTCGGTGGCGTGCCCGGGGCCGCCGTTGGTCATGATGTAGACGAGGTCGAAGCTGGTGAACGAGTTGAGGATGCCGACCACCGCGCACAGGAACAGCGACGGCTTCAGCATCGGCAGCGTTATGCGCCAGAACTGCGCCCAGCGCGGCGCTCCATCGATGGAGGCGGCTTCGTAGAGGTGCTGCGGGATGCTCTGGAGGCCCGTGAGGATGATGATCATGTAGAAGCCGAGCACCTGCCAGACCTCGGCGACGATGACGGAAGGCAGCGCCCACTCGAAGCTCTGCAGGAAGGGGATCGGCTTGGCGACAAGCCCACTTTCGCGCAGGGCGAAATTGATGATGCCGCCGCGCTCGTCGTACATCCAGCGCCAGATGATGCCCACGGCCACGGTCATCAGAGGGTAGGAGAGGAACACGATCGAGCGGTAGACGGCGGCACCCTTGAGATCGCTGTTGACGAGCAGCGCGATGCCGAGCGCCAGCGCGATGGCAAACGGCGCGGCGCCGATGAAGATCAGCGTGTTGGTGAGCGACTGCCAGAATACGTCGTCGTAGAGCAGCATCTCCTCGTAGTGATCGAGGCCGGCCCAGCGGGCCGGTTTCAGCGGCGACCAGTACTGCACCGACAGCACCAGGTTCCAGCCGAGCGGCAGCACGCGATAGAGGAAGAAGACCACCAGCGACGGCAGCAGGAAGCACGCAACGAGCGCAAGCTCGCGCGTGCGCTTGCGCTGCCACCAGCCGTTGTGCCGCTCGGCCGAACCTCCGGGCGCGCCGCCTGCCGCCGGCATCATCCCCGCTTCAGCTCGCGGGCGACCTTGCGCTCGGCATCGGCCAGCGCGGTCTTGGCATCCTTGCGGCCCAGCAGCACGTTCTGCAGCTCCGGCCAGAAGGCCTCCTTAATCTTGCTGTCGTTGCCCAGGCGCCAGTTGCCGACCATCTTGTCGGTATGCTCGAGCTGGGTCTTGAGGATGGAATAGACGAGCGGATCGCTCTTCTCGAGGTCGGCGAGGTTCTTGGTGTCGACGGCGATATTGCCGGTGACGAGCTTGCGGTTGACGCCGAGCTCCTGCGCGCCCTCGTTGGTGACGAACTTGAGGAAGTCCCAGGCGAGGTCGGGGTTCTTGGAGGCCTTGGAGATGCCGAGGCCGTGCGAGTTGGGCGTGGCGAAGCCGCCCGGCGCATGCGCGACGCCCAGCGTCTCGGGCGTCACCCACTTGCCCTGCCCCTTGACGAAGAAGTAGGCGGGCGAGTGTGCGTGCAGCATGCCGACGTTACCGGCGGCGAAGGCACCGTTGGGCTCCACCCAGCGTCCCGTCCAGGAGATCTTGTTGATGGCGCCCGCCTCGGTCGCCTTGGCCAGCCGGTCGGTGACCTCGATCGCCTTGGGCGTGTTGAAGGTCGGCTTGGTCAGGTCCTTGGAGAGCAGATCGATGCCGTTCGTGGCGTAAAGCGGCCAGTAGAGCCAGTCGAAGTTGAGTGTGAGAAAGCCCGAGGCATCGCCCGACGCCATCTTCTGCGCCGCGTCGATGAGGGCATCGAAGCTCTGCGGCGGACCGGACAAGCCGGCCTTCTGGAACATGGGCTTGTTGTAGAAGAGCAGCGTCTTGGTGATGTAGAAGGGCAGCAAGTAGTTGTTGCCCTCGTAGGCCCAGTTCGAGAGGTAGTCGGCGTTGAACCGGCTGCCTACGGCCGCATCCGCCTTGAGGCGCGGCGTCAGATCGAGCAGCGCGCCCTGCGCGGCATACTCGAGACCGAGCGCGCCTTGCGTGTTGATGATGTCGGGGGGCGTGCCCGCGACCAGCTGTGTCTGGTAGAAGACGGGAATCTCCGGGCCCTTCTTGTCGAGCCACTCGACCTCGACGCCCGGCCGGTCCTTGACGAAGCGCGCGATCCAGCCGCGGATCATCGGCTCCTGGTCGATGATGTTCCATGTGAGGAAGCTGATCTTCTTGGGCGCTTGCGCAATGGCGGGTGCAGCAAGCGTGGCGGCGACGGCTCCGGCGCCGGATTTCAGCAGCGTGCGTCTGGAGATCATGTCCTCGTTCCTCCTCCGGAAGGGGCGTTGTTCGTGCGCTGGCACGCGAGCCCAGTCCTGCTCTGTCGTCTGTCGTTCGGTGTGTTGCCCGGATTTCCAAAGAGTACCCATTGGCCGCAGCTAGTCCACCGCAATCGGGCGTCCGCCCTGGTTGGCGGAGGCTTCCGCGGCGAGGCACACGGCAACGGCAGCCCGCCCTTCCTCTGCCGACACGAGAGGTTTGCCCGAGCGGAAGCCCTGGATCGAGGCCTGAGCCTGCTTGGCAAGCTCGTAGACCTCGCCGGAGCGCTCGATGGGCAGGTCCTCGAAGTCATCGGCGCCAGCGCGCTTGAGCCGCAGGGTTGTCGCGGACTCGAGGCTGCGCGCCGTGGCAGCCGACCAGGTCGCGCGCGCCGCGCCTTTGTCGCCCACCACCTCGACGGTCTGGTGGTGCTCGAAGCCCGCGAGGATCTGATTGACGGCGGCGGTAGCGCCGTCCGGAAACTGCATGAGCACGGAAATCGTGGGCTGCATGCCCGGCTGCCCGGCACCGAGCGCCTGCACTTTGACGGGTCGGCCGGAGCGCGCGAGATACCAAAGCGCAAGGTCGAAGAAGTGGACGGGCTCCTCCAGGATCCACGAGCCGACGCGGGCCTTGTCGTAACGCCAGCCCGCCGAGCCCTGCCGATAGGGATGGCGGAACAGCGACACGTGCACGTGCTGCGGGCGGCCGATGGCGCCTTCATCGATGAGCGCTCGGATGCGGCCCCACTGCGGCGACAGCCGGCATTGCAGGCCGACGCTCAGCTGCGCCCTGGATGCCCTCGCCGCGGCGACGATGCGGTCGCAGTCGGCAATCGTGTTGGCCATCGGCTTCTCGAGCAGCACGTGCTTGCCGGCCTCGAGCGCGGCAATCGCAATCGGCGCATGGAGATGGTTGGGGGTGGCGACGGCGATGGCCTCGATCTGTGGGTCCTGGATCAGCGCCTCCCAATCGCGATGCACCGCCACGTCGGGAAAGTCGGACACCGCGGCCTTCGCATTGACCTCGCTCGGCGCGGCAATGGCGACCAGGCGTCCGTCCGCTGCATCGGCGATGGAGCGGGCATGAAAGCGCCCCCACGCTCCATAGCCCGCCACCGCGAAGGTCATTTTCTGCGGCATGCGCTCTCCTCTCCTCGCTGCCGACCCGTCAGCCGGCGATGCGGCGGCCATCGCCGTCGAACAGGTGCACGTGCTCGCCCGCCACGTTGAGACGCACCAGCTCGCCGGCGCGGCGCACCTGCCGCGGCGGCAGGCGCACCTGCAGATTGTGCTCGCCGAGGCCGATGCCGACGAGCGTGTCGGAGCCCAGCGGCTCCACGATCGTCGCCGGAACCTCGATCGCGGCGGCGTGGCCCGACGGCGCCCATTCGAAATGCTCAGGCCGGATGCCGGCGATCGTGGCGCCGGGCGCCCCGCCCAGGGTCTGCGCCAGGGGCAGGATGACGCCCGCCGGCAGCTCTACGGCAGGGCCGTCGTGCGCGCGGACGATGCGGCCTGGCACGAGGTTCATCGGCGGCGCGCCGATGAAGCCCGCCACGAACGTCGTGGCGGGTCGGTCGTAAACATCCTCGGGCGTGCCGACCTGCTCGATGCGGCCCGCGTCGAGGACGACGATCCGGTCGGCGAGCGTCATGGCCTCGACCTGGTCGTGAGTGACATAGATCGTCGTGGTCTCGAGGCGCTCGCGCAGGCGCTTGATCTCGGTGCGCATCTGCACCCGGAGCTTGGCATCGAGGTTGGACAGCGGTTCGTCGAACAGGAAGACCTTGGGATCGCGGACGATGGCGCGTCCCATGGCGACGCGCTGGCGCTGCCCGCCCGACAGCTGCCGAGGATAGCGCCCGAGGAGGGTGACGAGGTCGAGCACGCGGGCGGCCTCCGCGACGCGCGCCTTGATCTCGGCCTTCGCCACACCGCGATAGAGCAGCGAGAACGCCATGTTGTCGGCGACGGTCATGTGCGGGTAGAGCGCGTAGTCCTGGAACACCATGGCGATGTCGCGGTCCTTGGGATCGCGCTCGTTGACGAGCTCGCCATCGATGCGGATCTCCCCGCCCGTCGCCTCCTCGAGGCCCGCGATCATGCGCAGGATGGTGCTCTTGCCGCAGCCCGACGGCCCGACCAGCACCAGGAACTCGCGGTCGGCGATGTCCAGGTCGACTCCGTGCACGACGGCATGCGCGCCGAACGCCTTGCGCAGCTGTCTGAGACTGACAGTCGCCATCGCCGCAGATTTTTCGCCCGATCGCGCCGGCCTCTTTCGGCCTGCGCCGCTCCATGCCGCGAGCCTATCATGTGCGCATGCGCGGAGTGCAATGGGATTCCTGTGCCGCTGGGACGGGGGAGGGTTGCGCGATCCGGCGACCCCAGCGCCGATTCCGTGCTAGCCAAAAGCCCGTCCCGGCAGCAACCATGGATGACCGAGATGCCGACAGTACTGATCACAGGATGCGACGAGGGGCTCGGCAGGGGCTTCGCGGAAGCCTACGCCGGCGATGGCTGGGACGTCATCGCCACCTATCGCGACATCGCCAATCGCTGGGGCGAGGAAGGCGCCATCCGGCACCTGACGTTGGACGTAACGCGGCCGTCCGATTTCGCCGCGCTCAAGGAAAGGATCGGCGTCGCGCCCATCGACGTCCTGATCTCTAACGCGGCGATTGCGATCGACCCCATGCGGCTCGGGGCCATCGACTACGAGTTCGCCGCGCGCATCCTCGACGTCAATACGATCGGCCCGCTGCGCCTCGTGGAAGCCTTCGTCGACAACGTGGCGGCGAGTCGACACGGAAAGATCGCACTGATCACCAGCCGCATGGGTTCGATCGGCTCCAACCTGTCGGGGGAGTGGTACGCCTATCGCGCCAGTAAGGCCGGCCTCAACGCCATCGGCCGGAGCCTCGCCATCGATCTTTTCAAGCGTGGCGTGCTTGTGATGCTGCTGCATCCGGGCGGGGTCAAGACCCGCGGCGGGGGACCTCGCGCCGCGCTCGAAATAGCCGACAGCATCGCCGCCATGCGCAAGCTGATCGCGCGGCTCGGATCGCACGAGACCGGCCAGTTCTACACCTGGGAAGGGGTGCCGCTGCCATGGTGAGCGGGGACCCGAAGCAGAGGCCGATCCGTGAGGTCGCGATCACGGCGGATGGCGGGGGCATCGCGGCCTCCATCATCGAGCTGGGCGCGGCTATTCGCGATCTCGTGGTGAAGACTGCGGACGGGCGCATGCAGCGGGTCGTGCTGGGGCTTGCCTCGGTAGACGACTATTTCACGTACTCTCCGCATATGGGCGCCATCTGCGGTCGCTTCGCCAACCGCATCCGCCACGGCAGGTTCACGCTCGACGGCAAGTCCTACCAGCTTCCCCTCAACCAGGATGGAAGGCACACCCTGCATGGGGGCGGACCAACCGGCTTCGGCAAGAGCCGCTGGACGCTGCTGCACGCCGACGCCAACTCCGCCACCTTGGCGATCCACTCGCCGGCGGGACACAACGGCTTCCCCGGCGCCGTGACGGCCACCTGTCGGTACTCCTTGGTGGATCCCGCGACTCTTCGCATCGAGCTGTGGGCCGTCAGCGATGCTCCCACGATCGTCAATCTCTGCCATCACTCCTACTTCAATCTGGACGGCAGTCCGGACATTCTCGACCACACCCTCGAAATGCGAGCCGACTATTTCACGCCGACAGATGCCGATCTCATTCCGGACGGGCGGGTTGAGAGCGTTGCCGGCACGCCATTGGACTTCCGGCGGGCCAGGCCTGTGCACATGCTGGGACCGGACGGCAAGCGTGCCTGGTACGACCACAACTTCCTCCTTCGCCGCGATCGGTGCGAGCCCAGCGCCGCGACCGGGCTGGACCTTGCTCATGCAGCAACCCTGGCTTCTGAGAAGTCCGGCATCGCAATGGAGCTATGGACCTCCGAGCCCGCCTGCCAGCTCTATGACGGCGCCAAGGTCAATGTGCAGGTCGCGGGGCTTGACGACGCACGCTATCGGGCCAATGCGGGACTCTGTCTCGAGCCCCAGCACGTGCCCGACTCGCCCAATCTCCCCCACTTCCCATCGACCGTACTTCGCCCTGGCAACGCTTACCGGCAGGTATCGGAATACAGGTTCATCGTGCCCAAGTAGCCGGCAGGCGTCGAAAGTCCCCCAAGGCTGCCTTGCCAGCCCGATCGGCCCCTTGCCCTCGCATCTCCGATGGACGATTCTCGCTCGTTCAGACGCAAGGGGAGTCACCATGGCGGTAACCGGACCCACCAGCATCGCCGCCGAGCGACTGCGCACCTATCATGCCGAGCTGACCGGCATCCGTCGCGATCTCCACGCCAATCCCGAGTTGGGCCTCGACACCCATCGAACGGCGGATGTCGTTGCCGGACTCCTGACGTCATGGGGCATCGAGGTGCATCGTCTCGTCGACGGCGCGGGGATCGTGGGCGTGCTCCGTTCCGGCAACGGTCCGCGCTCGGTCGGCCTCCGCGCCGACATGGACGCGCTGCCGATCCACGAGCAGACCGGCGCCGCCCACAAGAGCCGCACATCGGGCGTCATGCACGCCTGCGGTCACGACGGGCACACGACCATGCTGCTGGGCGCGGCGCGCTATCTCGCGGAGACGCGGCAGTTCAACGGTACGGTAAACTTCATTTTCCAGCCGGGAGAGGAGGGGGCGGGCGGCGCCCTCGCCATGTTGGCCGATGGGCTGCTCGAGCGGTTTCCATCCGACGAACTCTTCGGCCTGCACAATCGCCCGGGCATGCCGGTCGGGCATTTCTCCATCACGCCCGGGACGGCAATGGCGGGCGGTGCCTTCTTCGACATCGTGATCAACGGCCGCGGCGCCCATGGGGCATGGCCGAACTCGTCGATCGATCCGGTCATCGCCGCCTGCCACATCGGCACGGCCCTGCAGACGGTCGTTGCGCGCAACGTGCCTCCTGCCGATATGGGCGTGCTCAGCGTGACCAAGATCGAGGGCGGCGACGCCTACAACGTGATCCCCGAGCGGGCGCGCATGGGCGGCACGGTGCGGGCCATGAAACGCGAGACGCTCAACCTCATAGAGGCGGGCCTGAAGCGTATCGCCGTCGCCGTTGCCGATGGGCTCGGCGCCAGGGCCGAGGTGGACTACCGGCTGATCTTCGCTCCCCTCGTCAACGCGCCCGAGCCGACCCGCGCCATCGCCGACGCCGCGGCCGAGATCGTGGGCGAGGCCAATGTCGATCGCCACAAGGGACCGGCAGCGGCCTCGGAGGACTTCGCCTTCATGCTGGAGAAAGTGCCGGGCGCCTACATCAATCTCGGCAACGGCGAGACAAGCGCCCAGGTGCACAACAACCGCTACGACTTCAACGACGAGGCGATTCCCTACGGGGCCACGATGTTCGCCCGGCTCGTCGAGCGCTTGCTGGTGCCGGAACCGGGGCCGGGCTGACGTGTCCGCAATCTCGGCAAGCTCGCCGGCCTCGCAAAGTCACGCTGCAACCGGCGGCCGGCGGTCGAACCACGGCCGCGCCTTCTCGAGCTGGCCGGCCAGTCGGAACAGCGTCGCCTCATCGCCGTAGCGCGCGACGACCTGGACCGAGACGGGAAAGGTCGCGGTGCTCCCCGGCGTGGGGTTGCATTGCGCGAGCGGTAGAACGATCGCCGGCTGCCCCGTCAGGTTGAACCACACCGTGAACGGCGAAAAATGGAAGACGCGGCGCCAGTATTCGTGCACGTCGTCCATCATCATGTCGATCCAGCCGAGCTTGGGCGGCAGCGTGGCGAGCGCGGGCGTGAGGAGGACGTCGTAGGTCTCGTGAAACGCCGCCATCTGCCGGCCAAGGCGGTGCGCGGTCTGCGTGGCGCGAACGTAGTCGGCGGCGGTGACCTTCTCGCCCAGCTGGCCCGTCGCGTAGGTGACGCTCTCCACCTCGCCCGGCCGTGGCGAGCGGCCCTTGGTCGGATGGCTCGCCAGGTTCACGACCGTGTTGGCCGAAGCGAGCGTTAGAAACGTCGGCACCACGGCGTCGCCGTCGATCTTCGGATTGGCTTCCTCGACGTGATGGCCGAGGTCGGCGCAGAGCTTTGCCGCCTCGGCGAGCGCCCGCAGGCTGTGGGCTTCGACCGGCGCACCATTGGGCGTGGCGCTCGTGAACGCGATCCTGAGCTTCCGCGGATCGGCGGCGACCTCTTGGAGGAACGGCCGTTCCGGCCTGGGCGCGACGTAAGGGTCACCGGGGCCGGCGCCGCACGTCGCATCGAGCAGCGCCGCGGAATCGCGCACCGTAAG
>JBGGME010000301.1:0-28028 GCA_041288195.1 Hyphomicrobiaceae bacterium | reverse complement strand
CTCGGCTGGTTGCCCTCGTTCGGGCGCGGCGAGGTGGTGCAGATCGGCTTCTGGAGCACGGGCCTGCTGACGCTGTCGGGGCTGAAGGCGCTCATCCTTCCCAGCATCACGCTGGGGCTGTTCCAGCTCACCTTGATCATGCGCCTGGTGCGCTCGCAGATGCTGGAGGTGCTGCGCTCCGACTACATCAAGTTCGCGCGCGCCCGCGGCCTTCCAGAACCCATCGTCAACTACCGGCACGCCCTCAAGAACACGCTGGTGCCCATCATCACCATCACGGGGCTGCAGCTCGGATCGATCATCGCATTCTCGATCATCACCGAGACCGTGTTCCAGTGGCCCGGCATGGGCCTGCTCTTCATTCAGGCCGTGGGCTTCGCCGACATTCCCATCATCGCCAGCTACCTGCTGCTCGTGTCGATGCTGTTTGTCGGCATCAATCTGGCCTGCGACCTGCTATACCACTACGTCGACCCGCGGCTGCTCGATCGCACCGTCGCGGCGGCATCGCGATGACGGTGAGCACGACCCCATGCTGAGCCGCATCCTCGACAGCGACGCCTTCCACAGCTTCAGTCGGCAGCCGCTCGTGGTCGTGGCTGCGCTGCTCGCCGCGCTGTTCGTGCTTGCAGCGCTGCTCGCGCCCTGGGTGGCGCCTCACAATCCCTTCGACCTCTCGACGGTGAGCCTGCTCGATGCCAAGTCGCCGCCCGTCTGGCAGGAGGGCGGCAGCTGGACCTATCCGCTCGGCACCGACCACCAGGGCCGCGATATCCTCTCCGCCATCATCTACGGCACCCGGGTAAGCCTGCTGGTGGCGCTGCCGTCGACGCTGATCGCGATGACGATCGGCGTCACGCTCGGTCTCCTCGCGGGATACGCCGGCGGCCGCGTTGATAGCGCGCTGATGCGGCTTGCCGACATCCAGCTCTCCTTCCCGGCAATCCTCGTCGCGTTGCTGATCGACGGCATTGCGCGCGTCCTGGCACCCAAGTCGCTGCACGACGAGCTCGCGATCTGGGTCATGATCCTCTCCATCTCGCTGGCGACCTGGGTTCACTTCGCGCGTCCTGTGCGGGCCCAGACCATGGTCGAGAGGCGCAAGGACTACGTGCAGGCCGCCCGCCTGCTGCAGATCCCCGCCATGGCCATCGTCATGCGGCACATTCTGCTCAATGTCATCGAGCCGGTGCTGGTGATCGCCACGGTCGGCTTTGGATTGGCCATCATCACGGAGGCCACCCTCTCCTTCCTCGGCGTCGGCATGCCGGCGAGCCAGCCATCGCTCGGCACGCTGGTACGCACCGGCAACGATTTCCTGTTCTCCGGCTTCTGGTGGATGGCGATCTTTCCCGGGACCGCCCTCCTGATGCTCGTCATGTCCGTAAACCTGATCGGCGATTGGCTGCGCGATGTCTTCAATCCGCGCCTCCGCTGACCGCACTCTCCTAGAGGTGGACCGGCTCAGCGTGGAGTTCGTCACGCGCCGCGGGGCCCTGCGTGCCATCGACGAGGTGAGCTTCGACATCCGTCGCGGCGAGATCCTCGGCATGGTCGGAGAGTCGGGGGCCGGAAAATCCCTGATCGGCTCCTCGCTGATCGGACTGATGCCGCCCGGCGCGCGCGTGAGGGACGGCACGATCCGCTTCGACGGCCGCGAGATCCAGGGCCTTGGCGGGGAGGCCATGCGCAAGGTTCGCGGCCGCCGCATCGGCACCATCTTCCAGGACCCGCTCACCAGCCTCAACCCGCTGTTCACGGTGGGGAGGCAGATCAGCGAGACGATCGCCGTCCAGCTCGAGGTGAGCCATGCCGAGGCGGATCGGCGCGCCGTGGAATGGCTGGCGCGCGTCGGGCTGCCCGATCCCGGTCGGCGCTTCGACAGCTATCCCCACGAGTTCTCCGGCGGCATGCGCCAGCGCGTGGTGGTCGCGCTCGCCCTGTGCGCCGAGCCCGACCTCGTCATCGCCGACGAGCCCACGACCGCCCTCGACGTGTCCGTCCAGGCCCAGATCATAGAGCTGCTGCGCGAGCTCGCCCGCGAGCGCAACACGGCGCTGCTGCTCATCACGCACGATATGGGCGTCATCGCCGAGATCACGGACCGAGTCGCCGTGCTCTACGTCGGCCGCATCGTCGAGATCCGCAGGACGGCGGACATCCTGCAGCGGCCCTCGCACCCCTATACCGTCGGGCTTATGCACTCCATCCCGCGCCTCGGCGCGCAGGCTGCGCGGCTGCGGCAGATGGAGGGCGCGATGCCGCGCCTGTCCGCGGCGCCGTGGAGGCACTGCGCCTTCAGCCCGCGCTGTCCGGCGACGATCGAGCGCTGCCGCGCGTCGCCACCGCCGCTCGTGCCTGCCGGAAAGACCGAGGCCGCGTGCTTCCGTGCCGGCGAGGTCGGCGCCGCCGCGACTGCCGGCGGCACCCGGGAAGGCGAGGCACAGCCGGCCGCAACCGCTGCGCCGGCGCGATCGCCGCATCTGGTCGTCGATGACCTCACCTGCCATTTCGACGTGTCGCCGGCGCTGATCGACCGCATGTTCGAAAGGGGCGGCCGCAGCGTCGTTCGCGCCGTGGACGGCGTGTCATTCCATATCCGACGCGGGCAGACCTTTGCCCTGGTGGGCGAATCGGGATGTGGGAAGTCGACGATCGCCCGTCTCGTCACGGGGCTGCTGGCGCCGACGGGCGGGCGGGCCGCGTTGGACGGCGTCTCGATCGCCCCCTACGCGGGCGACCCCACGCAGCGCGCGGCGCTGCGCGAGGTGCAGATGGTGTTCCAGGACCCCTACTCCTCGCTCGATCCGCGCTGGACGGTCGGCAAGATCATCGCCGAGCCGATGCGGGCCAGGGGCATGGACGATGCGGATGGCCGCATCACGAAGCGCGTCGTTGAGCTGCTGGAGCAGGTGGGCCTCTCCGCGGCAGATGGGCGCCGCTTTCCGCACGCGTTCTCGGGCGGCCAGCGCCAGCGCATCTCGATCGCGCGCGCCCTTGCCGGCACCCCCAAGCTGCTGGTGTGCGACGAGCCCACCTCGGCGTTGGACGTCTCGGTGCAGGCGCAGATCCTCAACCTCATGAAGGACCTGCAGCGCGACCACCATCTGACGATGCTGTTCATCTCGCACGACCTGGCGGTGGTGAACTTCGTCGCCGACGTGGTGGGCGTCATGTACCTCGGCCGCTTGTGCGAGATCGCGGCGCCGACGACGTTGTTCGAGCGGCCTCTCCATCCCTATTCGCGCATGCTGCGCGATGCGGTGCCGGACCTGAGCGTCATCGGGCACAAGCGCCGCGCCGTGCAGGGTGACGTGCCGAGCCCCCTGGCGCCACCGCCCGGCTGCCGCTTCCATACCCGTTGCCCCTTGGCCAGCGAGCGCTGCCGCGCCGAGGTGCCGGTCATGCACGAGTACGCGGGCGCCTGGGCCGCCTGCCACGCGCTCGAGGAGGGCCGCATCGATATCCCCGCTCAACGCTTGGTCGGCGACCTGCCCAAGCCCATGCCCGAAGCGGGCGAGCTGCCCGCAGCGCCCCGTCCCGCCTCGCGCGGCTGGCGGGAGCGTGTGCTGCAGGCGCGCTAGGGTGGAACATGCAGCAGGACGCAACCCGTTCCGTCTCTCCCATGCGTGTTGCCATCGTCGGCGGCGGCGCTGCGGGGACGCTGATTGCGCTCCAGCTGGCCGAGCGCGGCATCGCGAGCACTGTATTCGACCGGAGCGGCGCGTTCGCGCGCGGCGTCGCCTACAGCGCCGCCTCGGCCTGGCATCGGCTCAACGTGCCGATCGACAAGATGGGAGGATGGCGCGCCGAGGACTCGGACAAGGCGTTCCAGACCTGGTACGTCGCCCGGCACGGCCCGTTGTCCGATCGCTACAGCGACCGCTATGTCGCCCGCTCCGCCTACGGCGCCTGGCTGCGCCATGAGCTGGACCGGGCTGTTGCCCAGGGCTTCGTCGAGTTGCGGACCGAGGAGGTCGTGAGCGCCGCCGAAGCCAGCGCGGGAGTTAGTCTCGGGATCGCCGGCGGCGGCACGTACATGGCACCGATCGGAGTGCTCTGCCTCGGCAACCAGAGACCGCGTCGGCTCGCGATCGCGCCGGCGGAGCGCTGCATCGCCGACATGTGGACGCCGGGAGCGATGGACGGGATTGGCGCCGACGAGCCGGTCCTGATCGTCGGCACGGGCTCCACGGGCATCGATGCCCTGTTGGAGCTCCATCATCGGGGACATCGGGGCACGATCCATCTCCTGTCCCGCCGCGGCCTGCTGCCGCTGATCGATGCGCCGCCGCAGGCCTATGCGTTCACGCGGACCAGCATCGCAACTGCGCCCCGGCTGCGTGAAGTTGCAAGGCTGCTGCGAGCGGAGGCGGAGGAGGCGGCGGCCGCGGGATATTCTTGGCAGAGCGTGATCGATGCTTTCCGGGCCTACCTGCCGAGGATCTGGGGGGCTCTGTCACAAGCCGAGCGCAGCCGGTTCCTGCGCCACCTGCGCCCCTACTGGTTGATCCATCGCCACCGGTTGGCGCCCGACATCGCCGAGCTGCTGGGTCGCCTGCGTGCGGAGAGGCGGGCGGTGGTCCTGAGAGGTCGACTGCGTGCCGTCCGGCTGGACGGCCACGGCCTTGCCGTCGATATCGCCCGGGCCAACGGCGCATCGGTCAGCCTTTCGGTCGGCTGGATCATCAACTGCACGGGCCCGGAGGAGGACCTCAGCCGCGTCGGCGATCCACTCACCGACGACCTCTTCAGGTCTGGCGCCGCTCGTCCCGGAGCCTTCGGCGTCGGGCTCGACGTGGACGCCAACGCGCGGCTGCTGCGTGCCGACGGGACACTGAGCGCTCGCCTGTTTGTTCTGGGCGGCGCCACGCGCGCCCGCTTCGGCGAGGTGACCTCCGCCCCACAGATCCGGCGCCGCGCGTCGGCTCTCGTCGACACGATTGCGTCGGTCCTGCACGCGATGGAGCCTCAGCGATGAAACCGGAGCCCGAGGGGCGCCATGCCGACATGCTGCTGACGGGCGGCACCGTCCTCACCATGGACCCGTCCGGCAGCGCGGCCGAGGCCGTCGCCATCGGCCGCGGCCGCATCCTGGCCGTCGGCTCCGCCGGCGATCTCGCCGCCCTCGCCGGGCCGGCAACCGAGGTGATCGATCTCGAAGGCCGCACGGTCATTCCGGGCATCATCGATACGCATGCGCACATGGAGCGGGAAGGACTGAAGACGCTGCGCCCCTCGCTGGCGGCGGCGCGATCGGTTGGCGACGTGCTCGACGTCATAGCCCGCGCCGCCCGCGATGCGCCGCCGGGCACCTGGATCATCACCATGCCGGTGGGCCAGCCGCCCTTCTACTTCGGCGGGCCGCTGACCCTTGTCGAGCGGCGCATGCCAAACCGCGCCGAGCTCGATCGCGCGGCTCCCGACCATCCCGTCTGCATAGCCGCGGTCTTCACCAACTGGGGCGAGCCGCCCGGCTATACGGCGCTGAACAGCAAAGCCCTGGCCCTGCTTGGCATCGACCGCACCACCAAGGTGACCGCGGACAACGTCGAGATCGAGCGCGAGCCGGGCACCGGCGAGCCGACCGGCATCATCATCGACCGCAACCGGCGCCCGTCCGCCGACTTCAACCTATTGCGCGGGATCACCGGCTTCGGCTTCGCCGAGCGCGTCGTCGGCCTGAAGCGCTCGCTCCAGGCTTACAACTCCGTCGGCACGACGAGCATCTACGAAGGCCACGGCTCCTCGCCCGAGACCATCGCCGTCTACCGCGAGCTGTGGCAGCGGGGCGAGCTGACAGTCAGGTGCCACCTGTGCGTGAGCCCGACCTGGGCCAGCGTCGAGGAAGGCCGCAAGGTCCTGCGGGACTGGCTGCCGCACGCGCGGGGCAGGGGACTGGGCGATTCGCTCCTGCGCGTGGCTGGTGTGTTCGTCGGCTTCGGCGGCAATCCCAAGACGGCTGCGGACAGCCGCGCCGCGCTTCCCAACACCGGATGGGCCGGTTTCGTCGAATGGGCCAACAGGCCCGAGGACTTCCGCACCTACGCCCGCCTCGCGGCCGAACTGGACCTGCGCCTGCACACGATCGTCGGCGATCACCTCGAGGACATCCTCTCGATCTTCGAGTCCATCGATGCCGAGATTCCGCTGGCGGGGCGGCGCTGGGTGATCGAGCACGTGAAGCTGATCACGTCCGAGCAGGTCGCCCGCATCCGGCGGCTCGGGCTCGCGGTCACGACCATTCCCGTCTACATGATCTGGAAGAACGGCGCCGCCCTGACGCGCGACATGGCCGATCTCGACCGCTACGTCCCGCACGCCGCCCTGCTGGAGGCGGGTGTGGCGGTATCGGCCGGCACCGACAACATCCCCTACAATCCCTTCGTCACCTTGCAGACGATCGTGGAGCGCAAGGAGCGCAAGTCGGGCTCGGTGCTGGGTCCCGCCCAGCGCCTCGACGTGCTGCGCGCCCTGCGGCTCATGACCTCGGAGGCTGGCTGGATCTCCTTCGAGGAAGACCGCAAGGGCACGCTCGCGCCTGGCAAGTTCGCGGACCTGGCGGTCCTGAGCCGCAACCCGCTGTCGACACCGCCCGCGGACCTAGCCCAGATCAAGGTGCTGCGGACGATCGTCGACGGGCGCGTCGTGCACCTGGATGACGCCTGACGGGGACGCCGCTCAGACCCGCACCCAGCCGTTGCCGGTGAGCTGCTCCTGCGGCTGGAACCGCTTCTTGTAGCTCATCTTCGGCGAGCCCTTGATCCAGTAGCCGAGGTAGAGATAAGGCACACCCAGCCGACGGGCATAGTTGATGTGCTCGAGGATCATGTAGGTGCCGAGCCCGCGCCGGGCGGCCTCCGGCTCATAGAAGCTGTAGACCATCGAGATGCCGTCCGAGAGCCGGTCGCACAGCGCCACCGCCAGCAGCGGCTGCTTGCCCTCGGGCCTCTTGTCTCCGGGCTGCGGCCGCGCCCGGTACTCGGTCACGAACGTATCGATGATGCTGTCCTCCACCATCATGGCGTAGTCGAGGACCGTCATGTCGGCCATGCCGCCGTCGGCATGGCGCGCATCGATGTAGGCGCGGAAGAGCGAGTACTGCTCCGAGGTCGGCGTCGCCTGCAGCCGGCGCGCGACGAGATCGCTGTTGGCCTCGACCACGCGGCGCAGCGAGCGGCCCGGCGCGAACTCGCCCACCACCACGCGCACGGAGATGCATGCCTGGCAGCCCTCGCAATAGGGCATGTAGGCGATGTTCTGGCTCCGGCGGAAGCCGCCCTTGAGCAGGTTGTCGACCAGCGCCGGCGGCTTGTCGTGGGTGAGATGGGTGAAGAGCTTGCGCTCGAGGCGGCCCGGCAGATAGGGGCAGGCCTGCGGCGCCGTGACGTAGAACTCGGGAAAATGCTTCTGCTGCTCGCTCATACGTGCACGCGCGCTCTCTCTACTTGCGGCCGATGATACGGGAGCGGACGCGACGCAAGCAAGTGCCGCATTTCTGCGGCTATGCAACCCGTGCTCCGGTAGCCGTAGGGCGCAATAGCCGAAGGCGTATTGCGCCAATTCCCAAGCGACATCGAGACCGGCGGAATACGGCTGGCGCCTATTCCGCCCTACGCCTTGAGCAGCTTCGCCGCCCGCGGCGCAAAGTAGCTGAGCACGCCGTCGGCGCCGGCGCGCTTGAAGGCGATCAGGCTCTCCATCATCACCTTGTCGCCGTCGAGCCAGCCGTTGGCCGCGGCCGCCGCCAGCATCGAATACTCGCCCGACACCTGGTAGGCGAAGGTCGGCACGCCGAACGTGTCCTTCACGCGGCGCACGATGTCGAGATAGGGCATGCCGGGCTTCACCATCACCATGTCGGCGCCCTCGGCGATGTCGAGCGCCACCTCGCGCAGCGCCTCGTCGGAGTTGGCGGGGTCCATCTGGTAGGTGCGCTTGTCGCCCGAGAGCAGCGCACCCGAGCCGACCGCATCCCGGAACGGCCCGTAGAAGGCCGAGGCGTACTTGGCCGCATAGGCCATGATCTGCACGTTGCGGTGGCCGCCGGCCTCGAGCGCCTTGCGGATGGCACCGACGCGGCCGTCCATCATGTCGGAGGGCGCGATGATGTCGCAGCCGGCCTCCACCTGCACGAGCGTCTGGCGCACCAGCGCCTCAATGGTCTCGTCGTTGATGATCTCGCCGCCGCGCATCAAGCCGTCGTGGCCGTGGCTGGTGTAGGGATCGAGGGCCACGTCGAGCAGCACGCCGATGTCGAGGCCCGCTTTGCGCACGGCGCGCGTCGCCCGGCACACGAGGTTGTCGGGATTGAAGGCCTCGCTGCCTGCCTCGTCGCGCAGCTTGGCATCGGTGTAGGGGAACAGCGCAATCGCCGGGATACCGAGCGCCACAGCCTCCTCCGCGGCCGCAACCACTAGGTCGGCGCTGAGCCGTTCGACGCCCGGCATGGACTCCACCGGCACCCGCTTGCCCCGCCCTTCCGTGACGAACATCGGCCAGATCAGGTCGGCCGGCGTGAGCACGTTCTCCGCCACCAGCCGCCGCGACCAGCCGGCCTTGCGGTTGCGGCGCATGCGCACGGCTGGGAATTCGCCGGACGCGAGTTCCGCGGCCGGCCGCTCGTCGGGCGCGACACGCCGCTGGGCCACCTGCGCGGACAGCGTCTTGGAGAGCGGCTTGGTCAGAGGCTTCATGGCGCACCTGTGCCTTGGCGTCAGCTACGGCAGGACGCAGCCATTGTGGACGAGCGCGCTGGCAACGCAAGCGCCCTAGCGTCGCCCCCGAGCGCCGGGGGCCTGCCGCGACCCTACCGGATGCGGAATTGGATCGGCAACGTCAGGTCGAGCTTGGATCCAGGCAGCCCTGCCGGCGGCGAGGGGATGGGGCTGGCGCGTTTCACGACGGCCAGCGCCTCCTCGTCCAGATGGGTCGATCCGGACGTCTGCACGATGCGGACATCGAGCACGTTGCCGGAGCGGTCGATGCTGAACGCTACCGCGACAGAGCCCTGCGTGCCGCGCGCCCGGGCGCCATCCGGATAGCGCTTGAAGCGATTGAGATGGGACACGATCGATCGCTCCCACGTCACAGTGTTGCGTGCGGAGGCTACCGTCGTGCCGGGCGACGCCGCCGGGGCGACCGGAGCCTCCTTGGCCTCGACCCGGGGCGGCGCCTTGGTCAGCGGTGCGGGATTGGCGAGTTGCGCGCTCTGCTGTTCCGCCACCTCCTGCTTGGGCTGCTCTTCCTCCTCCGGCTTCTTCTCGACCACCGGCTTCGGCACGGGGAGGACAACCTCGGGCTCCGGTGCCGGCGAGGGCTCGACCTCCGGCGTCTCCTTCTCGACCTCCACCTTGGTCTCTTTGGCCGCCTGCGGCGAGGCCTGGGCCTCCTCCATCAACGGCCCGTGCGCGACGTCGGGCATGTCCTGCGGCGTGGCGACGGGAGGCGCCACCATCTCCACGATGATCGGCCCGGCGGGCGAGTCCTCGGCATCGTCCTCCTGCCAGTGCATCAGCGCCAGGGCCGTGCAGCCGATGTGCGCCACGACCACCAGCACGGCCGCGATGGTCCAGCGCAGGGCGCGGGTACGGCGGGGCTCGAACAGGTCGGTGGCGAGCGTCATGGGCGCGGCGTGGGGTTCTCGGCAGCCGGCGGCGCTGCGGCGGGCGCCGGCGCGATCGAGCCCGTGGGCTGGCCCTCGCCGCCGGTGCCCTCGAGGCCGACGAGCGCCACCTTCAGGTAGCCGGCCGAGCGCAGCAGATTCATGACGCGCATCAGCTCGCCGTAGGCCACCGTCTTGTCGGCGCGCAGGAAGATGCGCTTCTGGCGGTCGTTCTCCGTTGCCGCATCCATGAACTGCGCGAGCTGACCCCTCGGAATCGGATCGTTGCCGATCGCCAGCGACAGGTCCGCCTTGATGGTGAGGAACAGCGGCTTCTCGGGTCGCGGCTGCGGCTTGGATGTGGACACCGGCAGATCGACCGCGACGTCGACGGTGGAGAGCGGAGCCGCCACCATGAAAATGATGAGCAGCACCAGCATGACATCGATGAACGGCGTCACGTTGATCTCGTGCAGCTCCGAGCCGTCGTTATCGTCGCCGCTGTCGAGCCGCGCCGCCATGCTCACTCCGCCGCCTTCGCCAGCCGGATGTTCCCCTCTCCCCGGTCGAGGTCGCGCGAGACGAGGCGCAGCACCTCTGCCGACGCATCGCCCACCATTGCCCGATAGCGGGCCGTCGAGCGTGCGAACTGATTGTAGATGATGACCGCGGGAATGGCAGCAAACAAGCCGATGGCGGTGGCGAGCAGCGCCTCGGCGATGCCGGGCGCGACCACGGCGAGGTTGGTGGTCTGCGCCTTGGAGATGCCGATGAAGCTGTTCATGATGCCCCAGACCGTGCCGAACAGCCCAACGAACGGCGCCGTGGCGCCGATGGTGGCGAGCACGCCGGTGCCCTTGTTCATGTCGCGGCCGGCCGCGACCTCGAGCCGGACCAGGCGCGTGGCGACGCGCTCCTTGATCCCGCTCTTGTCGGTGAGGTCGGCCGACAGGCGCAGCTCGAGCATGGCCGCATCGACCAGCGCCGGCAGGATGCCGCGGGCCGATCCCAGGCGTGCGCGCGCATCGATGAGGGAGCGCTCCTCGCCGATCGCGGCCGAGGCCCTGCGCAGCCGGCGCGTGCCGACCATCAGCTCGAGCGATTTGGCGAGCCACACGGTCCACGTCACCAGCGAGGCGAAGAACAGGCCGATCATGATCCCCTGCACCAGGATGTCGGCCGAGAGGAACATCGACCAGGGCGACAGATCGCGTGGCAGGTGGGCGCTGCCGACGGCAGGAAGGTTTGGCGAGGCAGGTTGAGCTGTCGCCGTCGGCTGCGACTCCGATTGCGGCAGCGACCGCGGAGACGCCGCGGGTGGTTGGGCCGGCGCCGCCTGCTCGGAGGGCGGCGTCGCGGGCGGTCCCGGCGTCGCAGCGGGCGGCTGTGCATCGGCAGGCGGAAGCGTGGCCGCAGGCGAGGGCGTAACCGCAGGCTGGGGCGTAGCTGCGGGAGATTGCGCGGCGGGCGCGGGCACGGGCACAGGCACTGGCACTGGAGCCACAGGCTGCTCCCGCGCAGGCGGCACGGACTTGGTCTCCTGCGCACGAACAACGGTTTGCGCGAAAGCCAGGCAGGTCAGCGCCAGCAGCGCCAGCGCGACGATCCCGGACCGCCGGACGCGCCCGGCGCGGTGCCTGCAAGCGCAAGCGCTGGCATCCTGCATCGTGGTGCTCATGATCCCCCTGGGCCCCGCGCCCCGTGGAACTGCGTCTCCCTGCCGATCCCTCGCGACCGGACTTCTCACATGCTGGCCCAGGCGCACGCAATCGCCCAATGGGTGAATGACGACGAGGCGGGCTTCGCACGGACCTGTGACGGCACTGGGGCCTATGCGTCAGCCCAATACCTGATGAGGTTGTGATAGATGCCCGTCAAGCGCACGCATGCCGCATCCGCGACGCCTCGCTCGACCGTCAGCTCCTGGATCGTCTGGTCCAGATCGAACAACATCGAGCGCGCGCTGTCCTCGCGGATCATGCTCTGCAGCCAGAAAAAGGAGGCCACGCGCGCACCCCGCGTCACCGGCTTGACGTGGTGCAGGCTGGTTGACGGATAAAGGACCAAGTCGCCGGCCGGCAGCTTGACCTCGTGCGTCCCGTACTTGTCCTCGACGGTGAGCTCGCCGCCGTCGTATTCCTCCGGCTCGGCCAGGAACAGCGTGACCGACAGGTCGGTGCGAATACGCACGGGCGTGCCCGGAACCCCGCGGATTGCGCCGTCCACGTGCGTGCCGAAGTGCTGGCCGATGCCGTAGCGATTGAAAAGCGGCGGGAAGATCTTGAGCGGGATCGCCGCCGAGATGAACAGCGGCGAGCGCGACAGCGCCTCCAGCACGATCTCGCCAAGCTGTCTCGCGGCGGGCGACCCCTCGGGGAGCTGGTTGTTGTGCTTGACCGAGCCGGATTGAGGTCCCGCCGTGCCGCGGCCGTCGATCCACTCGGTGTTGTCCATGATCTTGCGGCAGTGCCTGACCTGCTCCTTCGTCAGGACCTCCGGGATGCATATGAGCACGAACCTTCTCCTTCCAGCAGTGAGGGCCTCTGGGCACGCATCGCCATGCCCAGAGGCCCGTTGTCTCGATCGGGGGACCGACTGAGACGATCAGTATTTGAAGTTCACCGTCAGGTACCCTGCCCGCCCGGGCGCGATGAACACGAACGGGCTGGCACTGCGGTAGACTGCGTCGTAGTAGACCTCGTCGGTCAGGTTGAGCACGTTGAGCTGCATCGAGATGTTCTCGGTGAGCTTGTATTCAGCGAGCGCATCGAAGCGCCAGTGACTGGGCAGGTAGTAGCCCTGGTCGCCTGCGGCAAAGAGACCCGCGAGCACGTCGCTGGCATAGATCGCCTGCCCGCCGACCGTCAGCTTGTCGGTGAGCTGATACTTGCTCAAGAGCGTGAATTGCGTCTCGGGCACGTTGGCGATGCGGCGCCCGATGAACCTCGGCGTGGACGAGCCCGTGACCTCCGTCTCCATGACCACGAGGCCGCCGTAGACGCTCCACCGCTCGGTCACCTTGCCTTGCGCACCCAGCTCTATGCCGCGCACGCGGTAGGCGCCGGTCGAGGTGATCTGCGTGGACGGCGCCACCGCCGCCTCGCGCCCATTCTCCTTCTCGGTCTGGAACAGGCCCGCCGTGGCCAGCAGGCGCTTGTTGAAGAGCTCCCACTTGGTGCCGACCTCGATGCTGGTGACCTCTTCCGGCGGCAGGTGGGCGACGTTGAGGGCGAGGCCACCGTAGTCCACGCCCGTGGCATCGAGCTCTCCGCCCGCCGGGATCATCGACGTCGCATAGGCGGCGTAGATGCTGGCGATCGGTAGCGGCTTGAAGACGATGCCCGCGTGCCAATTCACCAAGGTGTCCTGTCGCGTGGCGGTGTTGGCTGCGGTCGGCGCTACCTGCACGCGCTCGTAGTCGTCCACGCGTATGCCGCCGTTGATGTACCATTGCTCGGAGAGCTTGATGGTATCGAGGACATAGCCCGCGACGGTGCTGATCGTGGCGTCATAGGTCCACGTTCTCGGCCCGACGTTGTTCAGCGCTGGGTTTAACAGACCGCGGTACGGATTGGGATTGAAGAGCGGCTGTGTCGCTCCCGCCAAGCCCGTATAGGAATAGCGGCCGATCTCCTCCTTGCTCGCCTCCACGCCGGCGACGACCGTGTGATGCCACCCCCCGGTCCAGAACTTCAAGGTGACGTCGGTCTGGTTCGCCACCAGGTCCGCCTCCTGGAAGCGCTGCGGGTTGTTCATCGTCACATTGGGCCCGTTGGTTCCCGTTGGACCCGACGCGATGTAGTCGCTGGAGTTGGTGCCGACGCGCGTCCTGCTCGTCACCTTGGCGGCGTCGCTCAGCTTCAGCTCGACCGTGGTGGTGAGGATGTCGGACTCGTTCTTGATGAAATCGCGCATGGCATTGCCGTACCACAGATCGCGCGGCAAACCGGTCTCCGGCCAGGGCACTTTGGCGTTGATATTGAGGGGCACGCCGAAGTCCGGCAGGCCGTCTGTCCGCAGGCGGTAGTAGTCGATGGTCACCTTGAAATTCTCGCTCGGCTTGATTGCCAGCGCGAAGGCGCCGCCCCAACGCTCGTCCTCGACCTCGTTGCGGCCTGCCACCCCGCTCTCGTGGTAGAGCAGGTTGCCGCGGAAGGCGATGCCGGGCGTGATGACCTGGTTGACGTCGGTGGTGACGCGCCGCGTGCCATCCGTGCCGATCATGGTCGACAGGTTGTAGAAGTTGCGGTCGTCGTAGGGCTTCTTGGTGATGATGTTGAGTGCGCCGCCGGCGGTGCCGCGGCCGGCGACAACGCCGGTCGGCCCCTTGTAGACCTCGATCTGCTCGACCGCGAAGGTCTCGCGCGAGGTGTTGCCGGGATCGCGGATGTTGTCGACGTAGATGTCGCCGCGGGCGTCGAAGCCTCGGATGTAGATGCGATCGCCGAACGCGTTGCCGCCCTCGGCGAAGCCCAGCGTCACGCCGGGAATCTCGCGTGCCAGCTCGCGTATCGTGAGCGTCGCTGTGTCCTGCAGCACCTCCTTCGGCACCGCGGTGATGGTCTTGGGCGTGTTGACCAGCGGCTCGGTAAGCTTGGGCGAGGCCGACTGCTCGACCTTGTAGGGCGCATTCGGGTTGGCGTAAGGATTGGCGCTCTTCTGCGCCGGTGTCAGTGCAGGAGCCGGAGCAGGCGCAGCAACCGGTGCGGCAGTGCCCGCCTTCTTGGCCGGTGCGGGCGTCGCTTGCTTTTTCGGTTGCTTGGCTTCGACGCTGAGCGGCGGCAGCGGCCCGGACGGCGTGCCCTGTGCGAGCGCGATGGTCGCCGGGCTGGCGGCAGCGAGGCAGGCGGCTGTGAAGATTCCGGTTGTGGTGGCGTCTCTCTTTACCTTGGTGACATTCGCCGGCTTGGCAGCCGGCCGACGCAAAGATCCTGGTACGCGAGCTGAACTCATTACGAACCCCCCATCCGCACACATGACGCGTGCGTGTCCCACTGACTGCAACGCTCGTCGGATGGCTGGGGTGAAGGCCTGGCTATGACGAGCCTCAGCGACCGTATCTATTCTCTACTCTTGTCGTCAAGATTTATGGTCGTCGTCGGCTGCGCTGCGGTTGCCGATGTGTCGGTGCTGCATCACATCGCGCTCCCGCCTCGGCGCAGGCGTGCTCCGAATCGGGCGAACCGCCCGAATACGAAGCGCCCGATGGCGCAGACAGCGGGTGCCGCTCTATAGTCCGACGCCGGCAGCATGGCTGCCTTGAGCTGACTGCAAACGAGGGCGGAAACATGAGTTGGCAGCGCGAGCTCGACGAGCTGAGACAGCGCGAGCGCATGGCGCGCGAGATGGGCGGCGCCGACAAGGTGCGGCGTCAGCACGAGGGCGGCCGGCTCACCGTGCGCGAGCGCATCGAGCGCCTTGTCGACTCCGGCAGCTTCCACGAGGTGGGCGCCATCGCCGGCAAGGCCGAGTACGACGAAGCCGGCAACCTGAAGACGCTCACGCCCGCCAACTGCGTCATGGGACGGGCCAAGCTCGGCGGCCAGCCGGTGGTCGTGCTGGGCGACGACTTCACTGTGCGCGGCGGCTCGGCCGATGCCACCATCCCCATGAAGCCGATCCTGGCCGAGCGCATGGCCAACGAGCTCAGGCTTCCCGTCATCCGCATCATCGAGGGCTCGGGCGGCGGTGGCTCGGTCAAGACCATCGAGACCACGGGACGTGCCAACCTGCCGGGTCAGCTCGGCATCTCCCAGTTCGGCTACCAGTACCTCGCCGACAACCTCGCCACCGTGCCCGTCGTCGCCCTGGGCCTCGGCTCGGTCGCGGGTCTCGGCGCCGCGCGGCTCGCCGCCAGCCACTACTCCGTCATGACCAAGTCGACCTCGGCCATGTTCGTGGCCGGCCCGCCCGTGGTCGCCGGTATCGGCCAGAACCTGAGCAAGCAGGAGCTGGGCGGCTGGGAGGTGCAGTGCCGGGCCGGCGCCGTCGACCATGCTGTCGACACCGAGGAGGAGGCGTTCGCCTGCGCCCGCCGCTTCCTGTCCTACCTGCCGCCCTCGGTCTACAGCGTAGCGCCGCGGGCCGAGCGCAGCGATCCGCCCGACCGACGCGAGGAGGCCCTCTTCAGCGTCATCCCTCGCGACCGGCGCAAGGTCTACAAGATGCGCTCCATCATCGACGCAGTCGTCGACAAAGGATCGTTCTTCGAGATGGGCCAGATGTTCGGGCGGCCGATGATCACGGGCCTCGCGCGCCTCGACGGCCTGCCGGTGGCGATCCTGGCGAGCGACCCCTACCACTACGGCGGCGCCTGGACGGCGGACGCCTGCGCCAAGACCGTGCGCTTCGTCGACATGGCCGAGACCTTCCACCTCCCTGTCGTCTACCTGTGCGACTGTCCGGGCTTCCTGATCGGGCTGGAGGCGGAGAAGTCCGCCACCATCCGCCACGGCGTGCGCGCCATGGCCGCCATCAACCAGTCGAGCGTGCCCTGGTGCACGGTGATCGTACGCAGCTCGTTCGGCGTTGCCGGCGCTGCGCACGTTCCCGCGGGCCGTCTTGCCATCCGCTACGCCTGGCTGTCGGGATGGTGGGGCTCGCTCCCGCTCGAGGGCGGCATCGAGGCCGCCTACCGGGCCGAGGTCGATGCCGCACCCGACCGCAAGGCCAAGCTTGCCGAGATCGAGGCACGGCTCAACGCGCTGCGCTCGCCGTTCCGCACGGCGGAGACCTTCTGGGTCGAGGAGATCATCGATCCGCGCGACACCCGCAAGCTGCTGTGCGAGTTCGCCGGCCTGGCCGAGCCGCTGCGCACGCCCGGCCCCCGTTCGTTCGGGATGCGCCCTTGAGGCAGCAGGATTGGCGCCGCCAGGATCAGCCGCCCGCTGCCTTGGCCCGCGCCAGGATGCGCTCGGCGCGGGCGATGTGAGCACGGTCGACCATTTGCCCACGAATGGCGAGGACGCCCGCCTCCGGGTTGTCGGCGAACGCCTTCATCAGCTCCTCGGCCGCGCCGACCTCCTCCGCCGAGGGCGTGAAGATCTCGTTGATGGCGGCGACCTGGTTGGGGTGGATCGCCATCTTGGCCGTGAACCCGTCCCGGGCCGCCGTGCTCGCCTCGACGCGGAAGCCCTTCTCGTCGCGGAAATTGACGAACACGGTATCGATCGGCTGCGCGCCGGCCGCCGCCGCCGTGAACAGGCACAGGTTGCGCGCCAGCTGGTAGGGCGAGGTCCAGCTGCCGTCCGCCTCGCGGTTGGCATGGGCCCCGATCACGCCCGAGAGGTCCTCGGCGCCCCAGCTCAACCCCTTGAGCCGCGCGCTCGAGCCTACATATGTCTCGAGCCTGAGGAGCGAGATCGGCACTTCCGTCACCAGTGCCAGTATCGCGGTCGCCCCCGGCGGGACGCCGGCGCGCTCCTCCGCGTGATGCAGGGCGATCGAAAGCGTATGCACATCCTCGCCCGATCGCGCCTTGGGCAGCAGGATGCCGTCGGGCCTGCCGGTCATGACGCCGGTGAGATCCCCTTCCCAGCCGGCGGTGTCTAGCGCGTTGATGCGCACGTAGAGCAGCGGCCGCTTCTCGAGCGCGCGCGTGGCGACCAGATACTGCCTTGTGATCTCGCGTGCCGCTTCCTTGCGCGCCGCGCTGACGGAGTCCTCCAGGTCGAGGATCAGGGCATCGGCCTCGGACGCCACGCCCTTGCCGAGCTTCTTCTCGTCGTCGCCGGGGATGAACAGCAGGGAACGCATTTGGGTCAGGCCTTCGGCTTCTTGCGCATCATGGCCTGGCGCCGGCATTCGGCGACGAGCTCGCCGCGCTGATTGAAGGCCTTGTGCACGAACTCGACGATGCCGGCATCGGGCCGCGACTTCGTCTCACGACTGGATACCACCTCGGTCGTGACATGCAGCGTATCGCCGTGGAACACGGGCTTGGGGAACCGCACGTCGGTCATGCCGAGATTGCCGACCGTGGTGCCGAGCGTGGTGTCGTTGACGGAGATACCGATCATCACGCCCAGCGTGAACAGGCTGTTGACCAGCGGCTTGCCCCATTCGGTCTTGGAGGCGAAATCGTGATCGATGTGCAGCGGCTGGGGATTGTGCGTGAGGCAGGAGAACAGCGTGTTGTCCATCTCCGTGACGGTGCGGCGCAGCGCGTGCTCGAACTTCCGCCCGACCTCGAGGTCCTCCAGATAGAGCCCTTGCATAGCGTCACTCCTGACAGTCGTCCCGATGCCACTCGGGAACGAGCTCATCCAAACATCTTCGGCACGATATTGCGCCTGCCGTGCAGCACGCGTGCGATCTCGACCACGTCATTTCGGTATCGATAGTAGATCAGATACTCGCGCCACAGCGTCCGGCGCAACCCCGGAGCGAGATGGGGACACGGAGTGCCAATGCCTGGGAACTCGGACAACGGCTCGATGGCGCGCTCGATCGCCGCGACAGCCCTATCAGCCGCATCCACGTTGTCGCGTGCAATGTAGTCCCAGATTTCCGCGAGATCGCGTTCGTACTGTGGAGACTTGATGATCGGGATCATGCGCCGGATGCGCGGCGCGCCTTGATCCTGGCCAGTATCTCGCCCTTGCGCCAGGGCGTCCCTTCGTCACGGTCGAGCGCCTCGAGGGCTTCCTGCACCAGCGGCTTGACCCAGTCATCATCGACCGCATCCTGAGCCTGCAACCCTGCAATCGCGCTCGCGACCGCCTCTTCGAGAGACGCAAACCGGCCAGCAGCGACCTGTGCTTTCAGCCATTCGATCTGGCTCTGCGGCAGCGGGATATTCATGCCAATGCCTCGGCGTCTATAGGGCAGCATACTACCAGAGTTCGGCGTGTGCCTCCATCCCGGCGATACGGTCGCCTCAGTACCGGAACTGCTCCGACAGGATGCGCTCGTCGAGGCTGTGGCCGGGGTCGAACATCATGAAGAGGTCGATCCCCGTCGCCTGCTCGACGTCGACGCAGGTCACCGAGCGCGTCTCGGTGTGGTCGGCCACGGCGCTCACGGGGCGCTTGTCCGCCTCCAGCACCTCGAAACGGATCTTCGCCTTGTTGGGCAGAAGCGCGCCGCGCCAGCGCCGCGGCCGGAACGGGCTGATCGGGGTCAGTGCCAGCAGCGGCGCATTGATCGGCAGGATCGGCCCGTAGGCCGAGAGGTTGTAGGCGGTGGAGCCTGCCGGCGTCGCCACCAGCACGCCGTCGCAGATGAGCTCGTCGAGGCGCTCGCGGCCGTCGATGGAGATCCTGAGCTTGGCTGCCTGATAGATCTGGCGGAACAGCGACACCTCGTTGATGGCGAGCGCCTCGTGCCGCTTTCCGTGCGCGTCGACCGCACGCATGGCCAGCGGATGGATGACGTTGACCTCCGCACGCGCGAGCCGGTCGCGCAGGTCGTCCTCCCGATAGTCGTTCATGAGGAACCCGGTCGAGCCGCGGTTCATGCCGTAGATCGGCACGCCGTCGTTCAAGTGCCGGTGCAGCGTCTGCAGCATCAGCCCGTCGCCGCCGAGCGCCACGATCGCGTCGGCCGTCTTGGGATCGGCGTTGCCGTAAGCGTTGGCGAGACGATCCAGCGCAGCGCGCGCCTCCGGCACGTCGCTCGAAACGAAGGCGATTTTGTCGAACTTTTGCGCTAGGCTTTTCATCGAAGGGGGCCGCTCCAGGGGTCAGGTCCCCGGGTGCGGAGGCTCGCTCAGTTGGACGCAAACGACAAGCCCGTTCTGATTTACTCTACCTACCCCTCGGCCGAGGAGGCGGAGCGGATCGGCGGCACTCTGGTCGATCGCGGGCTTGCAGCGTGCGTCAACGTCTTCCCCGGCATGACTTCCATCTACATCTGGGAGGGCAAGCGCGAGCGTGGGTCCGAGGCTGCGATGCTGATCAAGACGCGCGCCTCGCTGGCGGACCGGGCAATCGCCGAGGCGCGCAAGCTGCACCCCTACTCCAACCCCGCATTCCTCGTGCTGCCCATCACCGGCGGCTCGGAGGACTTCCTGCGCTGGATCGCGGAGCAGACGGCCAAGCCGAGTTGAGCAGCTATTTGGCGTTCGCGAGCACACCGCCTGTGAGGGGCCGCGGCACGCCCGTGGTGCCGGGAAAGGTGATGGGCAGCCCCTTGAGCGAGCGTACGGCAAGATAAGCCCAGGCTTCCGCCTCCAACGCGTCGCCGTCCATGCCCGCCGCCTCGACGGGCGCCACGGCGGACTCGACGCGCTCTGCGATCATCGCCATCAGCGTCTTGTTGCGCCGGCCGCCGCCGGAGACGACCCAAAGCTTCGGCTGCTCGGGGAAGTGCTCGCGCGCCCGCGCGATGCTGGTGGCCGCGAAAGCCGTGAGCGTTGCGGCGCCGTCTTGCGGGGAGAAGCCTTCGACAAGCTCCAGCAGGAAGGCGTTGCGATCGAGCGACTTCGGGGGAGGCTCGCCGAAATAGGAGTGCCGCAGATACTGCATTACGTAGTCGTCGTGCACGCGGCCCGCCGCCGCCAGCGCGCCGTCCTCGTCCCGCGGCACGCCGCGACAGCGGAGCATCCAGTCATCGATCATGGCATTGCCCGGGCCGGTGTCGAAGGCCAGCAGCGTGCCGTCGGGTCCGATCCAGGTGACGTTGGCCACGCCGCCGATGTTGAGCACGACGACGGGCCGCTCCGGCAGTTTGCCGGCCAACGCACGGTGATAGACCGGCGCCAGCGGCGCGCCCTGCCCGCCGGCGACACAGTCGGCCGCGCGCAGATCGTAGACCACATCGATGCCGATCGCAGCGGCGAGCGCTGGGCCGTCGCCGATCTGCACCGTGAGCCGGCGCTCCGGTGCATGCAGAACGGTGTGGCCATGAAAACTGACCACGTCGATCTCCCGCCTCTGCAGGCCATGCTGCTTGAGAAATAGGCTCACCGCGGAAGCGTGATGAGCGGTCAGATCGCGCTCCGCGTCGGCCAGGGCGCTCGGCCTGCTTGCGCGGTCCGAGAGGCCGCGCGCAGCCGCGACGGCCACCCGCAGGGAATCCTTGAACCTTGGGTCATAGAGAAAGCTTTGCGCCGGCCCTCGCTCGACCACATCCCCCCCGTCGGTGTCGATCAGCGCCACGTCGATGCCGTCCATGGACGTGCCGCTCATGAGGCCGATTGCGCGCATGATCTTGCCCATCCGGGGGTTCCTGTGCATGTTCCGGCCGACTTGCGACCCTATACGTGGAGATCGCGCCCTTCAAACGGCGCGCTGACGGCCATGGCCAAGCACAAGTCCGACTTTCTGAACATGCTCGAAGAGCGCGGCTTCATCCACCAGTGCTCGGACTTGGCGGGCCTCGACGCGCTTGCCGCCAGGGGCGAGGCCGTCGCCTACGTCGGCTACGACTGCACGGCCCCGTCCCTGCACATCGGCAATTTCCTGACCATCATGATGCTCTACTGGCTGCAGCAGTCGGGCAACAAGCCGATCACGCTGATGGGCGGCGGCACCACGCGCGTCGGCGACCCCTCCGGCAAGGACGAGACGCGCGCGATTCGGCCCGTCGAGGAGATCGATGCCAACAAGGAGAGCATCAAGGGTGTGTTCTCCAAGATCCTCGAGTTCGGCCCGGGCAAGACCGACGCCGTCATGCTCGACAATGCGGAGTGGCTGACCAGGCTCAACTACATCGAGATGCTGCGCGACATCGGCCGGCACTTCTCGGTCAATCGCATGCTGACCATGGACTCGGTGCGCCTGCGGCTCGAGCGCGAGCAGGAGATGAGCTTCATTGAGTTCAACTACATGATCTGCCAAGCCTACGATTTCGTGGAGCTCGCCCGGCGAACGGGGTGCAACCTGCAGATGGGCGGCTCCGACCAGTGGGGCAACATCATCATGGGCGTCGACCTCGGCCGGCGCATGGGCACGCACCAGCTCTACGCGCTGACCACGCCGCTCCTGGAGACCGCGTCGGGCGCCAAAATGGGCAAGACCGCGCAAGGCGCCGTGTGGCTCAACGAGGAGCAGTTCAGCCCCTACGACTTCTGGCAGTACTGGCGCAACACCGAGGACGCCGACGTGCCCAAGTTCCTCAAGCTGTTCACCACGCTGCCGATGGCGGAGATCGCCAGGCTCGCCGCACTCCAGGGCGCCGAGATCAACGAGGCCAAGAAGGTGCTGGCCACCGAGGCCACCGCCCTGTTGCACGGCCGCGCCAAGGCCGAGGCCGCCGCCAAGACCGCGCAGGAGACGTTCGAGAAGGGCGCCACCAGCGAAGGCCTGCCGACGGTCGAGATCGCGTCAGCGGAGCTGGCCGCCGGTCTCGGCGTGCTCAATGCGTTCGTCAAAGCCGGCCTCGTCAAGTCGAACGGCGAGGCCCGCCGCCAGATCGCCGGCGGCGGCCTGCGCGTGAACGACGTCGCCGTGGCGGACGAGAAGACAAAGCTCACGCCCGGCGACGCGAGCGACGGCGTCATCAAGCTCTCGCTCGGCCGCAAGCGCCATGTGCTGCTGAAACCCGTATGACGTCACCCCGGCGAAGGCCGGGGCCCAGTACACCTACGGCCACGCGCATGGGTCCCGGCCTTCCGCCGGGATGACGACTGTGGTGATGGGCGCCGACTACTCTGCCGCCTTCAGCGCCGTCGGTGACGGATTGCGCAGCTCGGCGAGCAGGGTCTTCTCGCGGACCGTGGCCACCTTGTGGTTGCGCTCCTTGATGTGGCCGAAGCCGCGGATCTCCATCGGCAGGGACGCCAGCGACACGGCCGTGCGGTGCGTGCCCGCCGACAGCCGCGACTCGATCTCGTCGAGCACCTTCTCGTAGTCGGCGATCATCTGCCGCTCGCGCTTGCGCTCGGCGGTGTAGCCGAACACGTCCCAGGCCGTGCCGCGCAGGCCTTTGCCCTTGGCGAGGATGCGGAACACCGGCAGCATCCACGCCCCGAACCGCATCTTGCGCGGCTCGCCCGTGTCCTTGTCGCGGCGCGCCAGCAGCGGCGGCGCCAGATGGAACTCGAGCTTGCGGCGGGCCTCGAACTGCTCGCCGAGGGCCTTCTCGAACTCCGGGCTCGCAAAGAGGCGGGCAACCTCGTACTCGTCCTTGTAGGCGAGCAGCTTGTAGTAGCCGCGCGCCACCGCCTCGGCGAGGCCCGTCCGCCCCGGCGCCCTCGCCCGCTCGATCTCGGCGATGCGGGCGATACGCGCTCGGTAGCGCTCGGCCAGCGCTGAATCCTGGTACTGGGTCAGCTGCTCGGCCCGGAAGGCGACGATGCTCTCGAGCGTCTGCGGTTTGGGCGGCGTGGTCGTATCTTCGCCGATCATGCGCGCCAGCGCGCCTGCATCGCGCGCCGCCAGCCGGCCGAAGCGGAAGGCGTTGCGGCTCATCTCGACCGCCGCGCCGTTGAGCTCGATCGCCTGCTCGATGGCCTCCGAGCCGATCGGCACGCAGCCCAGCTGATAGGCATAGCCCAGCAGGAACATGTTCGACGCAATGGAATCGCCGAACAGCTTCACGGCCGCCGTGTGCGCATCGAAATGATGCACTGGCGCCTTGCCTGCCCGCTCCACGATCGCGTGCCGCAGCGCCGCGCCGGGCACCTTGAGGTTGGGCTGGCGCGTGAAGTCGGCCGTCGACATCTCGTAGTCGGAGAACACCACCGCCGTATGGTCGGGCTTGATGGTCTCGAGCACCTTGTTGGAGGCCGTCACGACGAGATCACAGCCGAGCACCAGGTCGGCTCCCGCGACGCCGGCGCGGATCGCATGGATATCGTCCGCCGACTTGGCAACGCGCATGTGGCAGGCAACCGCGCCTCCCTTCTGCGCGAGGCCCGTCATATCGATCGAGCCGAAGCCCTTGTTCTCGAGGTGCGCCGCCTGGCCGAGCACGGCCGACAGCGTCACCACGCCGGTGCCGCCCACGCCCGTCACGAGCATGGTGTAGGGATGCTCGATCGACGGCAGCTTGGGCTCGGGGAGGCTTGCCAGCATGCTGGCGACGCCCGTCTCGCCCACGGGCTTCTTGGCGGCCTTCCGCACCTTGGCGCCGTGCACCGTGACGAAGCTCGGGCAGAAGCCGTTGAGGCAGGAGAAGTCCTTGTTGCAGGCCGACTGGTCGATGGCGCGCTTGGTGCCGAGCTCGGTCTCGAGCGGCATGACCGCCACGCAGTTCGACTTGACGCCGCAGTCGCCGCAGCCCTCGCACACGGCCGGGTTGATGAACACGCGCTTGTCGGGGTCGGGGAACAGGCCGCGCTTGCGACGCCGCCGCTTCTCGGCCGCGCAGGTCTGGTCGTAGACGAGCACGGAGACGCCCGGCACCTCGCGCAGCTCCTTCTGCAGGGCCTGCAGGTCGCGGCGATGATGAACGGTGACGCCCGAGGGGATGAAGCCCGAGGGATACTTCTCCGGCTCGTCGGTGACGACCACGACCTTGTCGACGCCCTCGGCCAGCACCTGGCGCACGATCATGCCGACCGTCATGCCGCCGTCGAGCGTCTGCCCGCCGGTCATGGCGACGGCGTCGTTGTAGAGGATCTTGAAAGTCATGTTGACGCCGGCGGCGCGTGCGGCGCGGATGGCGAGGCTGCCCGAGTGGATGTAGGTGCCGTCGCCGAGGTTCTGGAACACGTGCGGCGTCTTGGAGAAGGGCGCCTCGCCGATCCAGTTGCTGCCCTCGCCGCCCATCTGGGTGAAGCCCTCGGTGGAGCGGTCCATCCAGTGCGCCATGTAGTGGCAGCCGATGCCGGCGTAGGCGCGCGAGCCCTGGGGCACCACGGTCGAGGAGTTGTGCGGGCAGCCAGGGCAGAAATAGGGGATGCGCACCGCCGCCTCGGGCGTCATCGGCTGGTTGCCCTTGAGGCGCTTGAGCTCCGCCACGCGCGCCTTGATGTCGTCGCCGGCGCCATTGCGGATCAGCCGCTCGCCGAGCTTGACGGCGATGTCGCTCGGATCGAGCGCATACTTGGCCGGGAACAGCCACTGCTCGTTCTCGTCCTTCTTGCCCAGCACGCGCGGCCGGTTCGGCAGATCATAGAGCTGCTCCTTGACTTGGGTCTCGATCAGCGAGCGCTTTTCCTCCACCACCAGCACGAGGTCGAGACCCTGGGCGAACTTGAGCACGCCTGTCGGCTCGAGCGGCCAGGTCATGCCCACCTTGTAGAGGCGGATGCCGAGCTGGTTGGCCTTCACCTCATCGATGCCGAGCTCGTCGAAGGCCTGGCGCACATCGAGATAGCTCTTGCCGCAGGTGATGATGCCGATCTTGGGGTTGGCGCCGCCGCTGGTGACGATGCGGTCGAGCTTGTTGGCGCGGGCGAAGGCCAGGATGGCGGCGCGCTTGTAGTCGTGCAGGCGCGCTTCCTTGTCGAGCGCCTGGTCGCCGAGGCGGATGTTGAGGCCCTTGGGGGGCATGACGAAGTCGTCGGGAATCTTGATCTGGACGCGGTCGATGCGGCCGTCAACGGTGGCGGTGGCCTCGATGTTGTCCTTCACGCACTTGATGCCGACCCACACGCCGGCAAAGCGCGACAGCGCGAAGCCGAGGATGCCGAAGTCGAGGATCTCCTGCACGCCGGCCGGATTGAGCACCGGGATCATGTAGTCGACGAAGGCGAACTCGGACTGGTGCGCGGACGTCGAGCTCTCGCAGGTGTGGTCGTCGCCCATCAGGGCGAGCACGCCGCCGTGCTTGGCGGTGCCGGCGTGGTTGGCGTGGCGGAACACGTCGCCGGTGCGGTCGAGGCCAGGGCCCTTGCCATACCAGATGCCGAACACGCCGTCGTACTTGCCCTCGCCTCGGAGCTCGGCCTGCTGGGAGCCCCACAGCGCCGTGGCGGCAAGGTCCTCGTTGAGGCCCGCCATGAACTTGATGTGGTTGGGCTCGAGGATGCCCTTGGCGCGCAGCATCGCCGCTTCCAGCGAGGCGATGGGCGAGCCGCGGTAGCCGGTGACGTAGCCCGCGGTGTTGAGGCCGGCCTGCACATCGCGGGCACGTTGGGTGAGGACCAAGCGGACGATCGCCTGGGTGCCGGTCAGCAGCTGCCGGGTCTCATCGAGGGCATATTTGTCGTCGAGGCTGACGGTATGCTTGGGCATGTGGCGCTCGGGTCCTTCACGGGGCCACTCGCCACGGGCGAGGGCCGCCCCAATGCTCGTTCAAAACAGATGCCAGAGTCCGGCCCGGATCGCAAACTTCCCGTAGCCGAGGCTGCCTGCTTTGCACCCAATTGAGATGGGTAAGCTTGGTTGCCCGCGCAATCGGCAGTCGCAAAACAGAATTAGCGGCCGCATCCCACAGCGTGCGGAACCGAATTCTCCTACCGCGGCGCAACAAAATTGCCGGCCATGCAGTCGCGGCTGGCCCGGCATGCGCCGGTCGCTACTTCACGCGCGTCCAGCTGGTCGTGCGGCACAGGACGAGGGCCACGCATCCCGACAGCTCCAGGGTGTCCTTGGCTTTGACGGCGACGCTGCCGGCATAGGTCTTGCCGTCGGTCGGATTGTAGAGATTGCCGGACCACTTGGCAGGTCCCGCCTTCTTGGCACCCTCCATGATGACGAGCCCCATGATCGGCCGGCCGCGCTTGTCGGCCTCGGCATTCTTCTCGTCGATCGTGGCTCCGCCCGTAGCGAGCTTGGTAATCTTACCGCACAGTCCCTCGCCGCACCTGTAGAACTCGACGTTGGACTGGTTCTCCGGATTGAGCCAGACGCCGACCGCATCCTCCGCCGCCTGAGCGGCGACCTTGGAGCTTGTCATCGCCAAGCCAATCAGAAGTCCCGCCGCGATTGCGATGCTCTTCATGGTTCCCCCAATGCTGTGTCACCGATCCTACCGTTGCCGCCATTTTGCCGGCGGACTGCGGCACGGACAGGGCGATTATCGCCGCACCACGCGCATGCGCCAGCCGAGCGCAACGATGGCGACCACGAGCGCCGCAAAGCCCACCTCGAGCCAGCCGACCGACTCGCCGAGCAGCACCGCGGCCGCGGCAAGGGCCACGAACGGCTGCAACAGCTGGATCTGGCCGACCTTGGCGATCCCGCCCAGGGCAAGGCCCTTGTTCCAGGCGAAGAAGCCCAGGAACATACTGAAGGCAGACACGTAGAGGAACCCGGCCCACGCCCACGGCCCGGCCGACCAGTTGATCGGCCCCGACATCAGCACCAGGGCGAGCATGACCGGCGAGGCGAAAACAAGCGCCCAGCAGATCACCTCCCAGCCGCCGATGCGGCGCGCCATCTCGCCGCCGAGCGCATAGGCCATGGCTGCGCAAACCGCCGACAGGGCGAGCAGGATGTCAGCCCACTGCAGGTCGCCGGAGCCGGCGCCCGTCATCAGCGAGTAGGCGAGCACCGCACCAGTCCCGGCAAAACCGCAGGCCCAGAACCCGAGCGACGGGCGCTCGCCCGCCACCAGCGCCCCGCCCATGGCCGTCAGCAGCGGCAAGACCGCCAGCACGACGGCGCCGTGCGAGGCCGGCGCGTATTGCATGGCAATCGCCATCAGCAGCGGAAAGCCGATGATGGAGAAGCCGGCGAAGGCGGCGAGCCGCGGCCATTCCCGCCGCTGCGGCGGCTGCGGGCGCGCCCATAGCAGAGCGACGCAGGCAAGCGCCGCTGCCACCAGCGACCGCCCGGCCGTCACGAACAGCGGATTGAGCTCGGCAACGGCAAGCCGCGTGGCTGGCAGCGTCAGGCCGAAGATGACGACACCGAGTATGCCAAGCAGCAGGGCCTGACGGCTGCGTGCAGCGGGGTGTTCGGCCAACATGAGAGAATTCCGAGTGGCGCCGTTCAGGAAAGGAGTTGCAGCAACAGACGCGCGCCGCCGACGCCCAGGAAAGCCCCGATCAGGCACCCAGTCGCTCCGAGACATATGGCGCCGATCCAGCCACCAGCTTCGTAGCCGACCATAGTGCCGAGCCACAGGCCGAGCACGCCGATGGCAACGACCCAGATCGCGTGGATGATGTCGAGCAGGCGGTGCATGCCCTACACTCACTCCTGGAATTTTTGGCTGACCAGCCTACGCAACGCGCCGAAACTTGTCTGTGCGTCGGCTAGCCCCTGTTCCCGCCCAGCACCTTGCGCGAGATGACCACACGCATGATCTCGTTGGTGCCTTCCAGGATCTGGTGGACCCTGAGGTCGCGCACCAGCTTCTCGAGGCCGTAGTCCTTGAGGTAGCCGTAACCGCCGTGCACCTGCAGCGCCTGGTTGCAGACCTCGAAGCCGAAATCGGTCGCCATGCGCTTGGCCATCGCCGAGTACATCGTCGCCTGCGGGTCGGCGCGATCGATGGCGTCAGCGGCGCGATAGATCATCAGGCGCGCTGCCTCGAGATCGGTTGCCATGTCGGCGATCTTGAACTGCAGCGCCTGGAAATCGGCGATCTGGCGGCCGAACGCCTTGCGCTCGAACACATACTGGCGCGCCTTGTCGAGCGCGGCCCA
>JBGGME010000300.1:0-2997 GCA_041288195.1 Hyphomicrobiaceae bacterium | reverse complement strand
TCGCCTCGGCGATCTCCAGGTCGGTTGGCGGCGTCGACGCCGGCGCATCGCCGCGCGAGAACTTGACCCACACGCGCTCGAGCGGTTTCAGGTCAAGCGCGCGCGCCTTGGCTTCCACAGCCGGTGCCCGCCCGCCCGGGGCGATCTGCAGATAGCCGTTCTTCAGGCCGGCACTGCGGAAACGTTCGGCAGCCGTCTCCAGAGACCGCCCTTCGGCATCGTCGGCCAAGGCGCCGCCCATCAGGCGATTGAACTGGTAGTGGTCGATGCGCCTGCACATCGCCAGCAATGGCCCACCGAGCTCGGCGGTCTCCAATCCGACGGCCTGGCCGAAGGGCGGCGGTGCGGCGGCGCAGTAGTCGCGCCAGGCGTCGATCTCGATCCGTTCGAGATCGTCGGTCGATGGTCTCACAGCCGCCTTCCGTGCACGTCGGCCAAGGCCAGCATGGCGTCGACCTGGCCCGACGCCGGCTGGTCGAAGCCCGCTTCGCCGTCGAAGCGCCGTGGGTTCGCGTAGGTGCCGAAGACCCTGTCCCACAAGGGCAGGTCGGCGAAGTTGCGATAGTGCACGCCGCGCTCGTGATGCAGGCCGTGCGCCTCGGGCCGCTGGAAGAAGAGGCTGAGCCAGCGCGGCGTGGCGACATTGAGATGCTGGACCATCGAGGCGACGGCATGGACGTAGCCCACGAGCGCCGCGGCCCGCGGATCGATGCCGAGCACGAGTGTCGTCATCGTGGCCGCGATCAGCGCCGTCGCCAGCATCTCCGTCGGATGGGTGAAAGCGAAGCCCGAGAGGTCGACGCGCTGCGGGGAATGGTGGAGCTGATGGAAGAGCCGCCACAACGGGTCGAACGCATGCTCGGCGCGATGGAACCAGTAGAGGACGAAGGTAAGGCCGAGATAGCCCGCGACGAAGCCACCGCCGACGCCGAGCCCTGTGAGGTCGAGCAGCCGGTGCTCGGCGAGCCATGCCGGCGGCAGCAGCAGGGGCGCCACCGTCACCACGCCGCCCATCACCAGGAAGAAAGCGCCGCCCAGCAGGCGCCAGAAGCGGATCGCGGGCCAGGCCCGGGCCGGCCGCAACGCCTCCAGGCCGAGCAGGACGAGATAGGTGGCCGGCACCGCCGGTCCCAGCAGGGTTTCGAGTGTCATGACCGTCCTTACGCTGTAAGCTTACGGACGGATCACCTGCCCATGGCCAAAACATCACGTTCGCGCGAGCCCGCGGTCCGGCTCAACGAGGAGACGGTGGTCGACGCCGCCCTGGCGCTGATCGCCGAGCGCGGCCTCGACGGGCTCAGCATGCGCGCGCTGGGCGATCAGCTCGGCGTCGAGGCGATGTCGCTCTATCACTGGTTCGCCTCCAAGGACCGCTTGCTCGACGCCATCGCCGACCGTCTGCTCGGCAAGGTCGTCGTGCCACCGATGCCGACAGCCGAGACATGGCGCGACTGGCTGGCCGAGGTTGCGCGCTCGTATCGCCGCGTCGGCCTCGCCCACCGCCGCGCCTTCCCCTTGCTGGCGACGCGGCGCTTTCTGTCGCCGGGCGCCACGGCCTTCCTGCAGGCCAATATCGCCGCCCACCTCGCCGCGGGTTTCACAGTGCGTGAGGCCCTGCGGCTGACGCGCAGCATCGGTGCCTACATAAACGGCATCGTGCTGGCCGAGGTCGCACCCTCGCCCGCGCCGCAATCCTCCCTGCCGGAGGAGACGGCGGCCGCACTCAAGCTGCCGGCGCTCGATGGCGCGTTCGAGTACGGGCTGGCGTGCATCCTCGACGGTGCGCAGAAACGCTTGCCCAACAAGCGTCGGGGCCGATCCTGACCGGCGGGAATCGACTTGCGCCGGCTTGTCCGCACCGCCTACGATGACTCCCACAAACAAGCCGTTCCATATGAGGCGGCCGGTCCTGGGAGGGACACCCTAATGGCAAATACGAAGCGTCGTAGCGTACTCAAGCTCGCCGGCGGCACTGCGCTGGGCGGGATGGCAGGCATCCTCGCCACTGGCCGCACCCCGGCCTTCGCCCAACAGAAGACCGTCCACTGGTTGAAGTGGGTCGACTTCGTTCCTGCGACCGACCAGATGTTCCGCCGCGAGATGGTACCGGCAGCCGAGAAAGAGCTCGGTATCAAGGTCAACCTCGAGACGGTGAACGGCAACGACCTGCAGCCGCGCATCACCGCCGGCATCCAGTCGGGCGCCGGTCCCGACATCATCATGTCGTTCAACAGCTACACCCATCTCTACGCCAACAGCGTCGTCGACATGGGCGCGCTGGCCGAGGAAGTCGGCAAGCGCGAGGGCGGCATCTACAAGTACGCCCAGGCCATCTGCTCGAACGGCAAGGGCGTGTACATGGGCATGCCGTGGGCCGTGATCGGCGGCATGATCGCCTATCGCAAGTCGTGGCTCGATGAGGTCGGCGCGACCAAGTTCCCCGACACCTGGGAGACCTATCGCGAGGTCGCCAAGAAGCTGAAGGCCAAGGGCCGTCCGTTCGGCCAGACGCTCGGCCACACCTTCGGCGACGCGCCGGGCTTCACCTATCCGTACATGTGGTCGTGGGGCGGCAAGGAGGTCGAGGCCGACGGCAAGACCGTCGTCATCAACTCCAAGGCGACGGTCGACTCGGTCAAGTTCATGACCGCCCTGTGGAAGGACGGCATGGACGAGGGCGGCCTCGCCTGGGACGACACCAACAACAACCGTGCCTTCCTGTCGCAGACCATCTCGGCGACGCTGAATGGCGCTTCGATCTACATCGAATCGCTGCGCAAGCCCGATCAGTACAAGACCGAGAAGGGCGAGCCGATGAACAAGGACATCCTGCACGCGCCGCTTCCCAAGGGACCGGCCGGGCAGTTCGGCTTCCATCTGCTGCAGTCGAACATGCTGATGAAGTATTCGAAGAACCAGGACGCGGCCAAGCAGTTCCTGAGCTGGCTCCACCAGGAGGCCAACTACCGCAAGTTCTTCGAATCGCAGAAGGGCTTC
>JBGGME010000299.1:0-2868 GCA_041288195.1 Hyphomicrobiaceae bacterium | reverse complement strand
GGCCGCCGGAATGCGCGGCTCGGGCCGCGGATCGACCTCGAACGGGCGGCACTGCAGGAGCTGCCTGGCCGGCTGTAAAGGGCGGATCGATTGCGTACCGGATGGCGGAGCAAAACTGTACCAGCCGGCTGATGCGTGAGTGTCTCTTGGGAGCGCTCGTGCTTTGACCGGTTAGCTAGCGTTGGTTGGGGTTTCGGCCTTGCCCTGCCGTCTGCGGCTGACCTTCAGGCGGTAGCTCTCGCCGTTCATCTCGAGGATGTGGACGTGGTGCGTGAGGCGGTCGAGGAGCGCGCCGGTCAGCCGCTCCGGGCCGAACACAGATGTCCACTCGTCGAACGGCAGGTTGCTGGTGACCAGGACCGAGCCGCGCTCATAACGCCGGCTGAAGACCTCGAACAATAGCTCCGCCCCGCTCGGCGACAGCGGCACGTAGCCGAGCTCGTCGACGATCAGCAGCTTTAAGGCCGCCAGCCGCTTTTGCAGGCGTAGGAGCCGTCGCTCGTCCCTGGCCTCCAAGAGTTCGTGGACCAGGGCGGCCGCGGTGACAAAGCCGACGGCGAGACCCCGTTGGCAGGCGGCTAGGCCGAGCCCGAGGGCGAGGTGGGTCTTGCCGGTGCCGCTTGGCCCGAGCGCGATCACGTTCTCCCGCTGCTCGATGTAAGCGCAGCGGGCGAGTTCCAGGGCCAGCATCTTGTTGAGGGCCGGGATCGCAGCGAAGTCGAAGCTGTCCAGGCTCTTCACCGCCGGGAAGTGGGCCTCGCGGACGCGCCGCTCGATCATCCGCCGCTCGCGATCGAGCAGCTCGAGCTCGGAGAGTCGTAGGAGGTAGGTGGTGTGATCCACGCCCTCCGCGGCGCACTGCCGGGCGAGCTTGTCGTGCTCGCGCAGGAAGGTGGGCAGCTTGAGCGCCTTGAGGTGATGCGCCAGCAGAACCTGCGGCACGTCGCTCACGCTGCTGCTCCGCCAAGCAGCGCCAGATAGGCCTTGGCCGAGGTGGTCGCGACCGTGACCCGTGGCAGGTAGGGATAGGCCGCCAGGTCGAGCTTGGGTGGCCGGCGCTCGATCCGGCACAACACCAGGTGCTTGACCGCGTCGAAGCCGATCGCCCCCAGGCGGAGTGCCTCGCGCACGGCCGCATGGACATCCTCGTGCCGGAATACCTCCAGCAGGCGCAGCACCTGGACGTAGTCCCGCTTGCCGGGCTTGCCCAGGCGGGCCTCGAGCAGGCGGCGCAGGACCGCGAACGCTTCGGGCAGGCCCCAGCCCTGCAGCGCTGCGGCTTGGTCGAGGGCGCCGATCTTCCGCTCCAGCAGGGCCAGGTAGTGCAGCGGGTCGAAGACGAAGTCCTCGCGCGCGTAGGAGCGCCGGTGTCGCGCGATGATCTCGGCGCCGCAGGCAATGACCACCTCGTCGACGTAGCCGCGCACCAGCACCGGGCGATGGCCGTAGACGGTCGGCACCGAGTAGTCGTTGCGGTCGTAGCGCACGAGCGAGAGTGAGGAGACCCGCCCCGGCCGGCGGTCGCAGGCGTCAAAGGGTGTCGCCGGTCGCGGCTGCAGGGCGGCCAGGTCGTGCACCAGCCGCTCGCCGATGCTCTCGGCATGGCCCCGGACACGATAATCGAGCCGCTCGAGGCAGCGTTGCTCGAGATGCACATTGAGCTCGGCGAAGCTGGCAAAGGTCGGGATCGGCACCAGGAAGTTGCGTCGCACATAGCCGACCAGGCCCTCGACCTTGCCTTTGTCGTTGCCCTTGCCGGGCCGGCCGAAGCGGTCAAGGAACAAATAGTGCGACTGCAGCTCGGCAAAGGCGCGCGTCCGCTGGCGCGTGCCATCACCGAGGATGCGGCCCACCGCCAGCTTGGTGTTGTCGTAGAGAATCGACTTGGGCACGCCGCCCAAAAAGGCGAAGGCCGCGTTGTGGCCGTCAAGGAAGGCCTCGAGCCGCTCGGCCGGGTAGGCCTTGACGAAGCCCGCATCCGAGTGCGGCAGGTCAAGGCAGAAGAAGTGGATCTTCTGTCGGACACCCCCGATCACCGCCACCGCCTCGCCGAAGTCGACCTGGGCATGGCCGGACGGGTGGGCGAGCGGGACGAAGACCTCGCGCCGCCGCTGCCGCCGCTCGCGGACGTAGTCCTTCACGGTCGTGTAGCCGCCGGCAAAGCCGTGCTCGGCCCGCAGGCGCTCGTAGATCCGCTTGGCCGTGTGCCGCTGCTTCGACGGTGAGGCGCCGTCCGCCTCCAAGATCGCGTCGATGATCGTGGTGAATGCCGCGAGCTTGGGCCGCGAGGGTGGCTTCGTACGCCGATAGCCAGGCGGTACGGAAAAGGTCAGCATCTTGCGCACGGTGCTGCGGTGGATGCCAAAGCGCCGCGCCGCCTCGCGCTGGCTCAGTCCCTCGACATGGCAGGCGTGGCGAACCCGTCCATACAGCTCCACCGAGAACATCCCCGCCTTCCCCGGCTCGTTCCGCACGAACCAAGGAAAGCCATGCCGCGGTACAACTTTGTACCGCCACGGCCGGACTACCCAGCCGCCTCAGTGGCACATCTTTCCAGCGCCGCTCTCACGGGGTCAGAACACACGGATCCCAATTTTCGCGTGACTAGCTCGAGCAAAGTCAATCTGGCTCTTCGCCAAAAGTTCCGACAGATGACAAACCTCTCAGCGGTCCAAAAAGCAATGGATCGAAGGAGACTATGTCTCTTTGCCGGCTTGAAGTAGAAGCAGTTTACCTTTAAGGCTGCCAGTCGTGCTATGGGTCACGACTGAAGCAACTGATCCGATCAGGTGTTACCTCCGGATGATCGGGCACCTGCGCGAGAACCAAACCGAGAGGAGCTGGTGACGACTGATAGCCTAATTTGTT
>JBGGME010000298.1:0-10254 GCA_041288195.1 Hyphomicrobiaceae bacterium | reverse complement strand
CGCGTTCGCGGAGACGCACCAGATCCCCGTCGCCAAGGACAAGCGCGGGGAAGCGCCGTTCTCGGTCGATGCCAACATGCTGCACTCCTCCTCCGAAGGGAAGGTGCTGGAGGACCCCGCGGTCGAGCCGCCGCCCTACGTCTACCAGCGCACCATCTCGCCGATGGAGGCGCCCGACAAGGCAACCGACATCACGATCGGCTTTGCCAAGGGCGATGCCGTGAGCCTCGACGGCAAGAAGATGTCGCCGGCCACCCTGTTCACGCGCCTCAACGAGCTCGGCCGCGACAACGGCATCGGCCGCGTCGACCTGGTCGAGAACCGGTTCGTCGGCATGAAGTCGCGCGGCGTCTACGAGACGCCGGGCGGCACGATCCTGCTCGCCGCCCATCGCGCCATCGAGTCGATCACGCTCGACCGCGGCGCCGGCCACCTCAAGGACGAGCTGATGCCGCGCTACGCCGAGCTCATCTACAACGGCTTCTGGTTCGCGCCCGAGCGCGAGATGCTGCAGGCCGCGATCGACAAGAGCCAGGAGCACGTGGAAGGCGAGGTGCGCCTCAAGCTCTACAAGGGCAACGTCATCGTCACGGGCCGCGCGAGCGACAAGTCGCTCTACTCGACGAGCCTCGTCACCTTCGAGGACGACAAGGGCGCCTACGACCAGAAGGACGCCGAAGGCTTCATCCGCCTCAACGCGCTGCGCCTCAGGACGCTGGGCGCCCGCAACAAGGGCAAGGGGTGAGGCTGCGATGGCCTTGTCGGTTTCTCCGTTGACGCCGGCCGTGGGCGCGGAAATATCGGGCGTCGACCTTGCGGCTCTGGGCGAGGCCGAGTTCGCGCAGATCGAGCGGGCCTGGCATCTCCATTCCGCGCTGCTGTTCCGCGGACAGCAGCTCGGCGACGACGATCTGCTGAGCTTCAGCCGCAGGTTCGGCGAGCTCGATCCCCCGCCGGTCAACGAGCACGGGCGCCAGAGCCCGCCCGGCTATCCCGACGTCTACGTCGTCTCCAACGTGCTCGACGAGACGGGCCGGCCGATCGGCTCGCTGGGGGCCGGCGAGGCCGTATGGCATACCGACATGAGCTATCTGGAGATGCCGCCCGATGCCTCCATGCTGTACGCCCTCGAGATCCCGGCGAGCGGCGGCGACACCTGGCTTTGCGGCATGCAGGCGGCGTGGGAGACGCTGCCCCAGGACTTGAAGGCAAGGGTGGAGGGGCGGCGCATCAAGCACGACGGCACCTATAACAGCGCCGGCTACCTGCGCCAGGGCGTGCAACCGACCGACGACCCGCACAAGGCTCCCGGCGCCTGGCATCCCGCGGTCTGCCGCCATCCGGCCACGGGCGCGCCAATGCTTTACCTCGGACGGCGGCGAAATTCCTATGTAGAGGGGCTCTCGCCGGCGGAGTCGGATGCCCTGCTCGATGCCCTGTGGGCGCACATCGCCAGCCCGGAGCTCAGATACGTGCACAAATGGCGCGTCGGCGACCTGCTGCTGTGGGACAACCGCTCCACCATGCATCGCCGCGACCCCTTCGAAGCGACGTCGCGGCGCATCATGCATCGCACCCAGATCAAGGGACGGCACCGGCCGCAGGCCGACGCCGCGGCTCAGTGAAGGCAAGCCCGGCGCACCACCACCCAACCTGAGAGCAGCCATGTTCAACCGCCTGGAGCTCGGCCGCATCGCCGGCATCGAAATCTACCTCGACATGATGTTCGTGCTGGTGCTGCTGATCTTCACCTATCCCTATTTCACCAGCGGCAACATGCAGGCGATGTCGGCGGGATTCATCATCGTCATCGGCCTGATCCTGTCGATCCTGCTGCACGAGCTCGGCCACGCGTTCGCCGGCCGCCTGTTCGATGCGCGCGTGTCGCACATCGACCTGACGGGGCTCGGCGGGGTTGCGCATTTCGAGCGCTCGCTGCCGTCCTCCGTGTTCGCGCGCACGGTGATCTACCTCGCCGGCCCGGCCGTGAACCTGGGGCTGTGGCTCGGCCTCGGCGCGCTCGTCGACGACGCGGCGGGCATCGGCCGGCCGATGCTGGCGCTGCCGCTCGCCGTGCTGTCCTCGGCCAATTTCTTCCTGATGTGCTTCAACCTGCTGCCCGCCTACCCGCTCGACGGCGGGCACACGCTCGATGCCTGGCTCGGCGCCATCCTGGGGCCGACGTGGTCGGTGAAGATCGTTGCCGGCCTCGGACTGGCCGTGGCAGCCGGCGTCGCCTACTACGCGATACCGACCGGCATCTTCCTGCTGTTCGTCGCCCTGTTCCTGGCGCAGGCGAACCTGGAGGCCTGGCGCAGCGTCAGCAACAACCGCTGGCGGTAGCGGGATAGCCCGATCCCGGCCTCCGCTTGGACTACGACTGGCCTGCCTGGGCCAGATACTGATGCACGAAGGCGATTGCCATGCTGCCCTCGCCGACAGCCGAGGCGACACGCTTGACCGGGCTCAGCCGCACGTCGCCGCAGGCGAAGACGCCCGGCACGCTGGTCTCGAGCAGATAGGGATCGCGACCGTGCGACCAGCGGCCGGCCTTCTTCAGGTCGTCACCCGTCATGACGTATCCGCGCGGATTGAGGGCGATATCCGCCGGCAGCCATTCCGTCTCCGCGTCGGCGCCAATGAAGATGAACAAGCCGCCGCAATCGTGCCGGCGCGCCTGCTTGCTTGCCTTGTCGTGAATGTCGATGGCCGTCAGGTGCGTGTCGCCGTGGACCGCCTGCACCTGTGCCCCCGGCAGCACCTCGATGTTGGACTTGGTGCGGAGCTGCTCGATCAGGTAATGGGACATGCTGCTTTCCAGGGACTCGCCTCGGACAACGAGCGTCACCTTGCGTGCATGCGTGGCAAAGGCCAACGCCGCCTGGCCCGCCGAGTTTCCGGCGCCGATGAGGTGGACGTCGTGCCCATGGGTCGAGCTCGCCTCGCTGCGCGATGCGCCGTAGTACACGCCCTTGCCGATGAGCCGATCGAGTCCGTCGATGGCGAGGCGCCGCCATGCCACGCCGGTGGCGAGAATGAGGGTCTTTGCCTTCACGACGTCGCCCTCGTCGAGCAGCACCCCAGGATTTCAGCCCCGAGCCGCCTGGCCTGCTGCAGGGCGCGGCTTGCAAGCTCGTCGCCGGAGACGCCGCTGGGAAACCCCAGGTAGTTCTCGATGCGCGAGGACGTACCGGCCTGCCCGCCAGGAGCCTCGCGCTCGACGACGATAGTGCGCAGTCCTTCCGATGCACCATAGACCGCCGCCGCAAGACCGGCCGGCCCGCCACCGACGATCGCCACGTCGTATTCGCTCGACCGCGGACTGGTCTGCAGGCCGAGGCGATTGGCAATGTCGCGGACCTGAGGTCGCACGATCGTCTCGCCGTCGGCGAAGCGAAGCACCGGGCAATCGCTGTCCTGGGGGCGAGGTCCGGGCCAATGCGTCCCAAATTCCTGAGCATCCGGCGTCAGCCAATTGAACGAGATCTGGTTGCGCGCCAGGAACCGGCGCAGGTCGCTGCACGCGCTGTCCCAGCGATTGCCGACGATCGTCGCGCGCGGCTTGGGCGGCTCGTCGGTGATGCTCTGGAGCCCGCCGATGCGCTCGCGCGCCAGGGCGCTGACCTTGAGCGAGATGTCCTTCGAGACGGCCGCGACGGCGTAGTACTGCTGGATATCCACCCGCATCACGCGCGACGGCTCCACAGCGCGGTATCCGCCCGGGAACGGCGTGCCGAGCGCGATGGGCACCTCGCCGAAGATGGTGCCGGGCATGCGCCAGCCGAGCCTGCGCTCGACGCCGTCGATGGTCTTGACCACCTCGATCTTGCCGCTGAGGACGGCAAACAAAGCGCGCTCCCCACCCTCGGGGACAGCGAACTCCCCCGGACTGAGGTTGAGGTCGGCGGAGGTCCGGGCCAGCCGCTCCTGCTCCTGTCTCGGGAGGGTCGAAAACAAGGGAACCGCGGCAACATCATCGACAGTCAACATGATCGCACTATCCCCGTTGCGCCTGGCGACCCAATAGGGCCGCAACGAAATGTACCAGCAATAGCCGCGCGGTCACATCGGCCACTGCAGCGCAGGCGCAACGCCGCCGTCGTGCTCGAGCTGCAAGGGACCGTCACTGCGGGCGCGCGGCGCACTACGCCAGGGCGGCGAACAGCTCCTCGAACGCCTTCATCTGATTGCCGCCGGCCGATGACGGCACGATGATGGGGGTGGTGATGCCGGCGGCGTACCAGGCCGCCAGCCCCTCGCGTACGCGCGCCGCCGGCCCGAACAGGGTGCAGTCGGCGAGCCACCTGTCGGAGAGGTATTGCGGCACGTCGTCGAGGCGCTTCTCGGCCGCCGCCCTCTCCACCGCCTCCATCTCCTCGACGTAGCCCGCCTCCTTCCAGTAGTTGCGGTAGTTGGGGAGCAGCGCGTAGCGGGTCAGCGTCTTGCGGTTGACGGCCTTGGCGGCCTCGATGTCGTCGCTGATGCAGGTCGGGATCATGTTGGCGATGAAGAAGGCGGGATCGGCGCGCTTGGCCCCAGGCAGCGCCGCAAGCGATGCGGCCATGTGCGAGCGGGCGCCGTTGGCGAACACCATGCCGTCGGCGATCTCGCCGGCGAGCGCGATCATCCTGGTGCGCAGGGTGGCGAGGATGATGGGCGGCATGGGCCCGGCGTCCTCGTGCGCGCGCAGCTTTGCAACGAAGCTGCGGACGTCGGCCAGCGGCTTGCCGGGCGTCACGCCCATGCGCACGTGCATGGGCGCGTGGCTGACCCCGATGCCGAAGCGGAAGCGGCCGCCCGACACCTCGTGCAGGAAGGCGGCGCTCTGGGCGAAGTCGCCGACGGTGCGCGCATAGATCGGCGCGATCGAGGTGCCGAAGGGGATGCGTGTCGTGGCGTGCGCCAGCGCCTCGCACAGCGACATGTTGGAGAAGACGCTCGGCGCATAGATGCCGGCAAAGCCGCGCCGCTCGATCTCGCGCGCCATCTCGATGGTGGCCTTGCGCCGACCCGGCACCGCGACCAGGCTGACCGCCGGTAGCTGTTGTGGCATTGTCCTTCCTCCAGTGTGATGATCGAGAAGTCCGCCGCATCGCGCTCGGCTGGGTCCGGGAGCGGACTTCTCGATCTGAATCACACTGGTATCATGAAATTGCCAGTGTCCTTCAGATCGCGAAATTCGTTCCGAACCCGCCGCGCGCTCAGACGAATTTCGCGATCAGGACACTGGGACGGCGTTTCTTTCAAGAACAATAGCAGGGGGGATTGGATGCTGGGACTGCAGATGGACATGCCCCTGCTGCTCTCGGGGCTGATCGAGCATGCCGCACTCTATCACGGCGATACCGAGATCGTGGCGCGCACGGTGGAGGGCACCCTCTTCCGCTACGACTATGCCCGCGCGCACGCCCGCACCAAGCAGCTCGCCAAGGCGCTGATGCGGCTCGGCATCGCGCCGGGCGACCGGGTCGGCACGCTGGCCTGGAACACGCACCGCCACTTCGAGATGTTCTACGGGACATCCGGCTTCGGCGCCGTGCTGCACACGGTCAACCCGCGGCTCTATGCCGAGCAGCTCGCCTACATCATCAACCACGCCGAGGACATCGCGCTGTTCGTCGATGCGGCGACGCTGCCGATCGTGGAGGAGCTGGCGCCGCGGCTGACCACGATCCGGCACTTCGTCATGATGGCCGACCGCGCGGGGATGCCGGCGAGGTCGGCCATCAAGAACCTGCTCTGCTACGAGGAGCTGCTCGCCGCCGAGAGCGACGACTTCGCCTGGCCGCAGCTCGACGAGCGCACGGCATCGAGCATCTGCTACACCTCGGGCACGACCGGCAACCCCAAGGGCGTCGTCTACTCGCATCGTTCCTCGATGCTGGTGGCGATGCTGTTCTCGGGCTTCGTCGGCATGGGCGCCAGGAACGGCTCGGCCGAGACGCTGATGCCGATGGCGCCGATGTTCCACGGCAACGCCTGGCAGTTCCCCTACCTGGCGCCGATGACGGGCTCGCGCCTGATCCTGCCGGGGCGCAACTACGAGCCCGAGATGCTCTACGAGCTGCTCGAAGGCGAGCGCGTGACGGTGACCTGCGGCGTGCCGACCATGTGGATCATCCTCACCGACTGGCTCGCGCGCACGGGCAAGAAGTTCTCCACGCTGCGCCTCACGCTGTCGTCGGGCTCGGCGCCGCCCCGCGCGCTGGTGGAGAAGCTCGAGCGCGACTGGGGCGTGGAGCTGGCGCAGGCCTGGGGCATGACGGAGGCGCTGGGCGGCAGCCATGCCACCATGCGTCCGGGCTCCGCCGACCTGCCGTTCGAGCAGCGCATCGACCGGCGCATGAAGTCGGGTCGCGCCAACTACGCCACCAGGTACCGCATCGTCGACGACAATGGCCGCGAGTTGCCGCAGGACGGCAAGGCGTTCGGGCACCTGCGCATCAAGGCGCCGTTCGCATCCAGCGCCTACTTCAAGGGCGAGGGCGGCAGCGCGCTCGACGAGGACGGCTGGCTCAGGACCGGCGACGTCGCCACCATCGACAAGCACGGGCACATCGCGCTCACCGACCGCTCCAAGGACGTCATCAAGTCGGGCGGGGAGTGGATCAGCACGATCGCGCTCGAGGGCGTGGCCTGCGGGCATCCCGACGTGCTGCAGGCGGCCGTGATCGGCGTGGCGCATCCCAGGTGGCAGGAGCGGCCGCTGCTGGTGGTCGTGCGCAGGCAGGGAAGCACGCTCGACGGCGCGGCGCTCAAGGAGCACATGCGCGACAAGGTCGCGAGCTGGTGGCTGCCTGACGACGTCGTGTTCATCGAGCAGATGCCGATGACGGCGACGGGCAAGATCCACAAGCTGACCCTGCGCGAGCGCTTCAAGGACTACAAGCTTGCCGAGACCGCCGGCGCGCACGACAGGAGCAACGCATGACCCAGCAGGCAGCACCGGCACGTTTCCGCGACCGGGAGGTCGTGCTCGCCAACGGCAGCGTTGGCGTGAACCTCGACATACCCTCGGCCAATCCGGTCAACTACTACCAGGCCATCAGCCGGCCGGGGGAGATGGCGCGCGTCACCATCGACGGCAAGCTGTTCCTGCCGCCGCGCACTTCGTCCGGGAGCCCGGTGCCGCTGGTCATCGTCACTCCCGGCAGCCTCGGCGTAACGTCCGCCAATCTGGCGCACGCGGAAGCCCTGAACGGCATCGGCATTGCCGCTTTCGTGCTCGACGCATTCTCCGCGCGCGGCGTCGGCTCCACGGTCGCCAACCAGACACAGTTCTCTTTCGCCGCCAGCGCTCTTGACGTGCTGGCCGCGTGGAAGGTGCTGAGCGCGCGCAGTGACATCGATACGAAGCGGATCGGCGCGCAGGGACACAGCCGCGGAGGGTCGGCCGTGCTGACGGCGGCGACGCGGCGGTTTGCCGACGCGGCTATTGGTGCGGGGAACGGGCTGAAGGCCGTGCTCGCGGCCTATCCCTGGAGCGGCCAGCAGTTCCTGGACCCGCGGGTCGGCGACACGGAAGTGCGCGTGCTGATGGGCGACCGCGACGAGTGGTGCTCGCCCCAGCAGGTGCAGGGCCACGTGCAGGCGATCCGGTTGACGGGAGGCAAGGCGACGATGCGGCTGTTTGCCGGCGCCGCGCACAGCTTCGACCGCGGCACGGCGATCCAGCGCATCGCCGAGGCGTCCGTCTCGCCCGGCGCGCCGACCTCCTACATCGCCGACGACGGCGCCTTCATCCATCCGCTGGAGGAGAAGCCGAGGCCGGAGCTGGTCGACCGCGACCTGATGGTCTACGGCCTCAAGGCCGGCTACGGCGCCAAGGGCGCCAGCATCGGCAGCAAGGGCGACGACGCGGCCCTCTTCCGCGCCGACATGCTGGATTTCTGGCGGCGCGCGCTCATGACCTAGGTTTGTCACGGTCGGCGGGAATCAGGCCGCGTCTTCCTCGGCGTCGGGGCCGTTGCCGGCGGTGCCGATGATGCGGTCGATCTCGAACACGAGGTCGCTCCTCGCCTTCTGCACGGAGTTGATGAGTTTCTTGCGCTGGTCCCACAGGCGGCGGTGCGCCTCCTGCTCCTTGCTGTCGAGCTCCAGCATGCGGCCGGCCTGGGTCTCGACCTGGTCGAGCAGGGCCTTGCAGTGCTCGGAGGTGATGAAGGCGTAGAGCTCGACCGACTTCTGCTCGCGGCCCTCCTTGGAGATGCGCAGCTCGTGCATGCGCACGACCTGGTCGCGCAGCAGCTGGACGATCGCCACCACACGCGCGGGGCTCGCGATGATGACGCCGTCCTGGTAGTGCACGTGGGCGGTGTCCTTGGGGAACTTGTTGCTCGAGAGGATGGCGTGGTCGGCCGCCTGCGCGATCTTGTCGGCGCGCAGCTTGGTGGCGAACTCGTTCTGCCAGGCGTTGCGGTTCTTGGCGTCGTAGACGATCTTGCCGCACACGCGGCCGTTGTGGATCACCTCGTGGATGACGTCGGCGCCGTTGACGCCCTTGCCGACGCGGGCGATGCGGTCGCCCTCGAAGGCGGCGCGGAGCTGCTCGAACAGGTCGACCTCCGAGCCTTCGCCGAGCTCGTGCGCCGATTTCTTCTCGAGCTGGCGCTGCAGGTCCTGCAGCTTGCCCTGCAGCTTCTGCTGGTCCTCGAACGCCTTGGTGCGCTCGGCGAGGACGGCGGCATCCTTCTCCCGCTGCAGGTCCTCGGCCTTGCGCTGCAGGCTCACCTCGATCTCGGCGACGCGCTGCGCGACGGCCGCCTCCTGCGCCGCCTTCAGGGATGCGATCTCGCCCTGGGCGGCGGCGCGCGCCTGCTCCATCTGGGCAAGCTTGGTCTGGAATTCGGCGAGCCTGGCCGCCGTCGCCGCCTCGGCCGCGAGCTTGGCTTCCGCACGCGCCGCCTGGACCTTCTGCTCGGCTGCCGCGAGCGCCTCGGCCCGGGCCTGCTCCAGGGTGGCCTGATACTGCTCGCGCCGCTTGGTCTCGATCCGGCGCACGACGTCCTGCGCGATCGGCTGCTCGCACAAGGGACAGTGGTCGCCCACGGCATGCATGTGCGGCTTTGCCGCCTGGCGGTTGGCCGACTGGAAGAATGACATGGGGCCCTCCTCGACAATGCCTCGAGCTGTGCCTGCGCCGGTGCCCGCCGGCGGCGTCGGCGACGTTGGCGACTCCTACCCTGAGTCGCATCGAGGCCGGCTGGAACATTTGTGCATAGTATGTTCTTTTTATGTTCCTGGCAATTAACCAGGATGTTATACTTCACGTACCACACGACTCGGTCTATAGGGCGGGCTGATTTGTGGCCCACCCTACCCAGAGGATGCGGGAGCTGTTTTCGGGAATACCGAAACAGAGGCGCGACCGCCGTCTGCTCATGCCTATGCAGGCCTTCATCGACGATAGCCAGTCTGATGGTGAAGTTCTCGTTTTGGCGGGATACCTCGCCCGTTTCGAGCAGTGGGAGAGATTTTCCCTAGATTGGCAGGAACTGCTCGACATGCGTCCCCGATGGCAGCGATTCAAGATGGTCGAAGTAGCCGCAAACCCTGATCGCTTAGAACGGGCGGGGTGGTTCTACCGGGCTATAGAGCGTTATGCAGCGGCATTCGTGGCCGTTGCAATCGAGCTTGGCCCGCTAAAGATCGCGGCTCGGGAGATGGGCATCCCAGAGGGGCGCCTTACGAACCCATACCTCTTGGCGCATCGCGCGATCATGGACGCGACCATTCAGTACCAGCGCGAGATGGGTATCAACGAGCCAGTCGAGTTCATCTTTGATCGCTTGGGAACGGACGAGAGGATTATTCGCGAGGGGTGGGACCTGTTTTGCGAATTTGGTTTGCGACCCGAGCTAAGAGAGCTAAGGAACCTCTGAATAGCAGGGTCGGCGCGGGTCGGCAGTTGCGACCCAGACTGCTTTTTCGCTGGGATTGGCCTGTTGGCGGCTCAATCGCGGGGCGCCGAAGCCGCCTCCTTCACGCTGCGGACGCAAGTCGGCCGCGGACGAGGTAGAGATTGGCGAGCGCCAAGAGCGCGAATACCTGCGCGCCGTTCTTGGCGATGCCGCGATAGCGCACCTTACGATAGCCGAACTGGCATTTCACGATGCGGAAGATGTGCTCGACCTTCGCCCGCACCCGGCCGAAGCGGCGGTTGCGCGCACGCTGGCGTTGCGTGAGATCGCGCCCCGGTTTCGCTTTCTCCTTCACCGCCCAGAGCACGCCCGCGTCTTCCGCAGCGCGCTTCTT
>JBGGME010000297.1:0-6650 GCA_041288195.1 Hyphomicrobiaceae bacterium | reverse complement strand
CCGAGGATGTTCCAGGCGGTCGCCAGCACGATGTACTGCAGGACGACGTAGCCGGCGAAGAACACGTAGTCGTTACCCAGGCCGAGCGCGGCCAGGAAGAAGACGAGGCCGACGCCGAGGGCGGAGAGGAAGAAGGTCCAGGAGCGCATCACACTAGCGCCCCAGGATGCCGGCGGGCCTGACCGCCAGGGTCAGCAGCAGGAAGCCGAAGGCGACGGCGGGCGCCCAGGAGGGACCGTAGAAGGTGGCCGTGAAGCTCTCGACGATGCCGAGCAGCATGGCCGCGATCAGCGTGCCCGGCAGGCTGCCCATGCCGCCCAGCACGCAGATGGCGAACACGCGGCCGATGTACTCGCGGCCGACGGAGGGCTCGATCGGCTGGATGATGATGAGGAGGGCGCCGGCCAGCGACGCGGTGGCGATGGAGATGCCGAAGGCGATGCGCTTGATGCGGATCGGGTCGACCGCAAGCAGCCGCAGCGCCAGCTGGTCCTGGGCGACGGCCATGATGGCGCGGCCGATGAAGGTGTGCGTGAGATAGAGCTGCAGGCCGACGACAAGCAGAACCGCGACGACGCAGGGCACCAGCATCCTGAGCGGGAAATCGAGGAAGCCCAGGCGCCAGGTCGGACCGATGTAGACGGCCTCGACGTAGCGGTAGTCGACGCCGAACACCAGGATCAGCCCCACCTCGGTGATGAAAAGCAGGCCGAAGAAGAAGGCAAGGCCGCGCAGCGCCTCCTGGCCGCGCCGCTCGAAGGCCCAGTAGTAGAGCTGATAGACGGCCGCGCCCAGCAGGTAGAAGGCGGGCAGCGCCAGCACCGCGATCAGGATCGGATCGATACCGAAGTGGGTGTTGACGATATAGGCGATGTAGGAGCCCAGGATGATGAAGGCGGGGTGGGCGATGTTGACCACGTCCAGCATGCCGAACGAGATCGAGATGCCGACCGTCACGGCGGCGTAGAAGCCCCCGAGCAGCAGCCCGGCGACGATGGCATTCATCAGAAGGTCGATGCTCATGGCCCCCGCCTGCGTCGGCTAGCTGGCAGCGCGCTGCGGGGCAACGCGCGCCGCAGGGGGCGCCGCATGGGGCATAGCGGTGATCAAGCGGGACATCGTCTTCCCCTCCCGTTGCTGCGGCTTTTGCGGCGCGCTTGCGTGCTGCCTCGACCGGACAGCTTGGAGACCGCATTGTGCAGCAAGGCGGCGCCCTTGGCTATCCTGCAGCCGCCGGCGCCATCGACGCGGCGGGGGCGGCAGTAAACTCCGGCAACGGCGTATTGGGCCGCCCCTCACCCCGGCCCTCTCCCCATTCTGAAGAAGAATGGGGAGAGGGGGAGAGAGAGTCACCGCGTCTTGACCACGACCTTGATGGCGTCCTCGACCCGGTCGCGGGCGTAGCGCAGCGCCTCCTCCAGCTCCTCGAGCTTGAAGGTGTGCGTGTGGATCAGGCGGGCGTCGAAGCGCTTGTCGCGCATGAAGGCCTCGGCGCGGTGGGTGGCGCTTCGGCCCTCGCCGCGGATGCCGTAGACGTAGATGTTGTTGCGCACCAGATGGGCGACGTCGACCGACACCGGCTCGTGCGGGAAGGCGGCGAGGCAGATCTTGGCGCCGCGATTGCACATGCGGCCGGCCTCGTTGACGGCGTCCGGCGCGCCCGAGCACTCGATGACGTAGTCGACGCCCTTGCCGCCGTTGAGCCGGCGCACGGCCTCGACCGCGTTCTCCTTCGTCACGTTGACGACGTGGTCGGCGCCGAGCTGGAGGCCCTTCTGCAGCCGCGCATCGCGCGTGCCGGTGAGGATCACGGGGTAGGCGCCCAGCGCCTTGGCGACAGCGACGCCTAGGAGGCCGATGGGGCCCGGCCCGGTCACGACCACGCTCTCGCCGGCGACCAGCCCGCCCAGCTCGGTGAGGCCATACATGGCGGTGCCGGCGGTGACGACCAGGGTCGCCTCCTCGTCCGACATGGTGTCGGCGATCTTGATCAGCGTGTTGATGTTGTTGACGGCGTACTCGCAGAAGCCGCCGTCGGTGGTGAAGCCGTTGGCGCGGTGGCCCTTGTCGACCTCGCCATAGTTGAGGCCGTAGTTCAGGCAGGACGTGTACATGCCCATGCGGCAGCGCTTGCACTGGCCGCAGCCTGCGTGGATCTCCACCGTGACGCGGTCGCCGATTGCGAACTCGTCGACGCCGGCGCCCAGCGCTGCGACCGTGCCCATGTACTCGTGGCCGGGCGTCCAGTTCTTGTTGAAGGGCAGGCCGCCCTGGATCAGCGCCGGCGGTCCGTGGGCAATGACGTCGAGGTCGGTGGCGCAGATGGCAACCGCGTCGATGCGCACCAGCACCTCGGCCCGCTTGGGCGCCGGCACCGGCTTCTGCGTGAACTTCAGCTCGCCCGGGTTGCCGAGCACCCAGGCGCGCATGGTGTCGGGCACCGGCATGTTCGGGTTGGTCTTCACGCCAGCAGGTGCGTACATGCTCTCTTCCCCCAACCATCGGCGCACGTGATGCGGCCGATCATATCTTCTCATGCCGGCACGGCGTCCGCCCAGCTCGCAATGACAGCATGGTCCGGGGCAAAATGCGATAGGATCGCACCGCGCCAATCCGGGACCGTCCCGGCTCTTCTTTCGATCCGCAGGGCACAAAGTAGCGAGGCTCTCCGCACATGCAGCTTGGATTCTTCACGATGCCGATCCATCCGCTCGGCAAGGACTGGCGCGTGTCGCTGAAGGAGGACCGCGAGGCCTTCATTCTGGCCGACGAGCTGGGGTTCGTGGAGGGCTACGTCGGCGAGCACACCACGGACGCGGCCGAGAACATCACCTCGTGCATGATGTTCCTGTGCACGCTGGTGGATGCCACCAAGCACATCCGCCTCGGCACCGGCACCATCAACATGCCGAACACGCATCCCGCCGCCGTTGCCGCCAACGTCGCCATGCTCGACCACCTGCTGGGGGGCCGGTTCAATCTGGGCATCTCGCCGGGCGGCCTGATGTCGGACGCGGAGGTGTTCGGCAACCTGGACGCCAACCGCCAGGAGATGTTCCTGGAGGCCATCAACCAGGTGCTCGCCATCTGGGCCGCCGAGGCGCCCTACGACATCGAGGGCAAATACTGGAAGATCTCGACCCGGCGCACGCTGATGGCCGACATCGGCCAGGGCATCCTGGCCAAGCCGCTGCAGAAGCCGCATCCGCCCATCGTGGTCACGGCGGTAGCGCCGTTCTCCAAGGGCGTGACGGAGGCCGCCGCGCGCGGCTGGGACCCGATCTCCGCCAACTTCCTGATGCCGCAGTGGGTCAAGAGCCACTGGGGCAAGTACGTGGAGGGCTGCCAGAAGGGCGGCCGTCTCGCCGACCCCGCGAACTGGCGGGTGGCCAAGAGCATCCTCGTCGCCGACGACGACAGGAAGGCGCGCGAGTACGTGATGGCGCCCAAGAGCCCGTACCGGCTCTACTACAACAACCTGATGACCAAGATCTTCAAGGGCGGCCGCGGCGAGGCGTTCAAGACCTCGCGCGACCAGCCCGACAGCGCCGTGACGCTGGAAGGCGTCATGGACAAGCTGATCATCCACGGCTCGCCGCAGACGGTGGCCGACAAGCTGCTGGCGTTCCGCGAGGAGGTGGGGGACTTCGGCACGCTGCTCTATGCCGGCAAGGATTGGCTGGACCGCGAGATGGGGCGGCGCTCCATGATCCTGCTGGCCGAGAAGGTGCTCCCCGTGGTCAACTCCGCGATCGGCAAGACACGTAGGCTGGGTTAGGCCGTAGGCCGTAACCCAACATGGATTGATGCAGGGATTGTTGGGTTACGCGCTTCGCGCTAACCCAACCTACACGTGCGGAGACGGGCTTGACGGTCGAGGCCCTTCCAAGGTCCGCGGCGGCGACCATGAGGTCGCGCATCGATCTGTCGGGCGCCGTGATGGCGCTGTTCGCGGCCGGGCTGTGCCTGCTGGTCGTGCTGCCGATCGGCTGGCTGGTGGTGTTCGGCTTCACCGATCGGGCGCGCAATTTCACGCTCGCCAATTTCGCCACTTTGTTCACCGATCCGGCGTTCGTCGAGCCGCTCGGCACGACGCTCGTCATTGCCGTGTCCGTGAGCCTGATCTGCTGCGCGGTGGCGGCGCCGATGGGCTGGATGGTGGCGCGCACCGACATGCCGCTGCGACGGGGCGTGCGCCTGCTGGTGATGGCCTCGTTCGTGACTCCGCCGTTCCTCGGCGCCATCGCCTGGGAGCTGCTGGCGGCGCCCAACAGCGGGCTGCTCAACCAGCTCTACCGCGCGGCCACGGGCGCCGGGCCCGACACGGTGCTGTTCAACATCTACACGCTGCCGGGGCTGATCTTCGTCATCTCGTGCTACACGTTTCCTTACGTGTTCGTGCTAGTCGCCAACGCGCTCGACCGCATCCCCGGCGACCTCGAGGACGCCTCCTCCATGCTGGGCGGCAGCGCCTGGCGCACGGCGCGCGACATCACCATCACGCTGGCGCTGCCGGCGCTGGCGGCGGGCGCACTGGTCGCCTTCCTGCAGGCCATGACGCTGTTTGGCTCGCCGGCGATCCTGGCGCTGCCGGCGGGCTTCCACACCATGACGACGAAGATCTGGAGCCTGTTCCAGTATCCGCCCAAGCCCGAGCTAGCGGCCGCTGCCGCCCTGCCGCTGCTGGTGCTGACGGTGGTGCTGCTGCGGGCGCAAGCCTTCGTGCTGGGCCGGCGCGGCTACGTGCTGGTGGGGGGAAAAAGCGGGGCGCCGCGGCTCGTGCAGCTCGGCTGGCTGCGGATACCGGCGCTGCTCGGCTGCCTCGGCATGCTGTGCCTGCCCGTGTTCCTGCCCTACGGGGCGCTCATCAACGCCGCGTTCTCGCGCATCCCCTCCCAGCCGCTGACGCTGGAGACTCTGACGCTCCACAACGTGCAGTTCGTGTTCTTCGAGCTGTCCGCCACCAAGCTCGCCATGAAGAACACGTTCCTGCTGGGCGCCATGTCGGCGACCTGCGGGACGCTGCTGGCGCTGGTGGTCGCCTACCTGACGGGGCGCGCGGCCGTCAGGGGACATCGCGTGCTGGGCTTTCTCGCCACCGCACCCATCGCCATCCCCGGTATCGTGCTCGGCGTCGGCCTGTTCCTCGCCTACACGCGGGGGCCCGTCGTGCTCTACGGCACGCTGTGGATCCTGCTGCTGGCCTATCTCACGATCGAGCTGCCGGCGGCCTACCAGCAGCTGCAGGCCTCGTTCCGCACGCTGTCACCCGAGCTCGAGGAGGCGAGCCGGATCCTGGGCGCCTCGCGCCTGCGGACGCTGCGCGACATCACCGCGCCGCTGCTGGGCCCGAGCCTCGTCGCCACCTGGTGCTTCATCTTCGTTGCCGTGGTGCGCGAGCTAAGCGCCGCCGTGATCCTGTTCACGTCGGAGACCAAGGTGCTGTCGGTGCTGATCTTCGACCTCAAGGAGAGCGGGGACCTCGCCGCCATCTCGGTGCTGGGGCTCACGATGCTGATCCTCACTGGTGCGGTGATCGTGGTCGCCAACCGTCTGCCGGGGTTCAGCGGCGGCATCCACCCGCGGAACAATTGAGCCTGCCGAGGCGGGACGATTTGCAGCGGTCGAGCGCAGGCCAGCCGAGAGCGGCATTCCACAGGCTGGCCTTGCTCGAGCTTCGGCTATCCGTGATGATCAATTTTGAGTCGTTCGCGTTCTGTCGGGTTAGGTCCGCCTCATATCGAGGCAATACCGGCCAGGATCTGTGGTTGATATCCGATAGGTGTCATCCAGCAGGGTGCTGCCAAATAAGGCACTTTCAGAATGCGGGCTCGTCTGCCGCTCGTGTTGGCCATCAGCCTCATATTGTTTGTCTGTGGATTTCTATGGTCGCGGGCCCCGCTTCGATCGCTGGCCGAGTACGATCAACCATTCTACGTCGGCATCGCCTACGACCTGCGCAATTGGGGCCGCTTTACCGATGGCTTCCTGTTCGCCGGAACCGATGCCGAGAAACCTCGTCCGCCAGGAATGCGCTTTGCGCCTCTCTATCCCGCGTTGGTGGCAGTGACGGCTGCAAGGGACGGGTCTTTCGCCGATGCGATCGAATGCGTCGTCGGCTCGTCCGGCCGTGATCCCGGTTGCGCAAGAATGGCGAGCCTCATTCGCTGGCTGCAATTCATGATGCTGGTCGCATTCTATGCGCTGGTCTGGTGGATTGCGGGCGCGGTGCTGGGAACGCCGCGTGCAGGCTGGGTCGCGCTGGCGTTCGCGCTGATGACCGCACCCTTCCTTCTGCGCTTCGTCAATCTGGTGATGACGGAGATGACGGCGCTTCTTCTGCTCACGTCGGCGATCGGCGCGGGCGTCGCCGCGCGCCGCGGCTCGCCGCTGCCCTGGCTGCTCGTGGCGGGCGGTTGTCTCGGGCTGACGGCCTTGACCCGTCCAGCCTTTCTCTATCTCGCGCTTGCCGCGGCGCTGGTGGGGCTGGCGGTCGTGCTCTGGGACGAGCGGCGATGGCAGAAGCTGCCCCTGCTGCTGGCGTTCCTGGCCGGCATCGCGGCCGTGGTGGTGCCCTGGATCACGCGCAACGCGGTCGTCTTGGGGCGGCCGGCGCTGACCTACGGCTACGATTCGCACACGCTTGCCCA
>JBGGME010000296.1:0-7534 GCA_041288195.1 Hyphomicrobiaceae bacterium | reverse complement strand
AAGGCCAGCACATCCGGCGCCTTGATGGCTTCCTCGGTGAAGTCGGCGAGCCGCACGGCGCCGCGCACGAACGCAAGGGCGACGGCGTAGGGCACGTTGAATTGCGCGTCGACGGCATTCCTCGGCTCGTGATGGTAGGTGAGGACGTTGGTGCGGTAGATGCGGATCGCGACCCGCTCCACGTCGGCGGCGGCGATGCCCGCCGCCACCGCGTCGAGAGCCGCATCGATGGCGCCATGCTCGAAGCGGCAGCAGGGATAGGGCTTCACCGCCGTGCCGAGAGCGCGGTAATCGCTACCCAGGCCGCGCGTCATGGCTTCGGGATCGATCGTCTGGCCATGCGTGAAGGCACGGAAGAAGCCTCCATCGCCCTCGAAGATGGTGGCGGGGCCCGTGAAGCCTTCGCGCGCTAGGCGCGCGGCGAGAATCCCCGCATGCGCCGCGCGGCCCGGATGCAGGCGCTTGATCCAGGAGCCGTCCGCCCGCCACTCCGTGAGACCCGAGGCCTGGGTTCCGGCAACGCCGAGCGCACGCACGAATGCGTCGCGGTCGAGCCCCATCGCGACTGCGGCCGCGGCGGCCGTGCCCAGTGTGCCGCAAAGCGCCGTGGGATGCAGAGCATGATCGAACAGGCTGCCGCGGTAGACCTCGCCGAGGCGGCAGGCGACCTCGTAGCCCACGAGCAGCGCGCGCAGGAACGTCAGCCCCGTCGCTCCGGCGGCCTCGGCGGCGGCAAGCGCCGCCGGCACCACCGCCGCGCCCGGATGCAGAACGGCGATCCGATGGTCGTCGTCGAGCTCCAGCGCATGCGCGAAAGCGCCGTTCGCCAAGGCCGCGTCCCACGCAGACGTCGCGCGCCCTGCTGTCATCACGGTCGCTTCCGGCTTGCCGGCCGACGCGAGGATCGTGCGCAGCACCGGCGCGCTCGATGGCGAGACCGTGCCCGCAAGCGTGACGGCGAGCGTATCCAGAGCATAGAGCCGCATGCGCAGGACCGGCTCGGGCGCGTGGCCGGCCACGACGGCGGCGGCGAAATCGGCAAGATGCTCGGATATGGTTGCCATCGTCAGGCTCCGCTCCCCGTGCAGCCCAACGCCGCGCTGCGGTCGATCTCCGTCATTGGTTGGCGAGCCCCCAAGCAGCTGCGGCGAGCACTCGAGCGCCGGCCGTCGCATCGGCAGGCGTGATGCTCTCCGCCTCGTTGTGGCTGATGCCGTCCTTGCACGGGATGAAGATCATGCCGGTCGGGCAGACGTAGTGCAGGTAGCGCGCGTCGTGGCCGGCCGGCGAGGGAAGCTCCGAGCACGTCAGCCCGAGAGCCCGCGAAGTCTCGCCCAGGCGGGTGCGGATGGCGGCGGGGAAGTGGACCGGCACGTCGTAGAGAAGCTCGGTCACCTTGACCTCGCAGGCACCGCGGGCCGCCGCGCACGTGCCGGCGACGGCATCGCCCAGCTCCTGTATCACCGAGCGCTCGTCGTGGCGCAGGTCGATGGAGAACTCCACTCTGCCCGGGACCACCGACGGGGCGTTGGGCGTCACGTTCAGCCTGCCGATGGTGAACCGGACGCTATCGGCCTCGTCCCACATCGCGTTCTGCAGGGCGGCGATGATCGCCACCGCGCTCACCAGCGCGTCGCGCCGCCGCCGGCGCGGCGTCGTGCCGGCGTGGCTCTCCTCGCCCGCGATCTCGACGCGGAACGTGCGCTTGCCCTGGATGCCCGTGACGATGCCGACGCTGTGCTGCCGCTCTTGCAGCGCCGGGCCCTGCTCGATATGCGGCTCGAGATAGGCAGCAACGGGGAAGCCGAGGGGTCGGCGCGGCAGCACGGGCTCGGCGGCCAGCACCTCCGCGAGCGCCGCCCCGACGCTGCTTCCGTCGGCATCCCTGACGGCCAGGACCTCCGCGAGGTTGCGCTTGCCCGTGAACAGGGCCGACCCCATCATGCCGGGCGCGAAGCGCGATCCCTCCTCGTTCATCCACGCCACCACCGCAACCGACCTGCGCGGCGGCGCCGGCAGCTGGGCCATGGCCTGCGCCGCCTCCAGCGCGGCGATGACGCCATACGCGCCGTCGAACTTGCCGCCGGTCGGCTGGCTGTCGATGTGGGAGCCGATCAGCACCGGCGGAAGGTCAGGCTCCCGGCCTTTGAGGGTGAGGAAGAGGTTGGCTGCCGCATCCGTCGACGCCTCGAGACCGAGGGCGCGACCCCATCGGACCAGGCATGCGCGTGCGGCAATCTCCTCCTGCGACAGCGCCAGCCGGCGCACGCCGCCCTTGTCGGTCGCCCCGTAGCGCGCGAGTTCCATGAGGCGCTGCCAGAGGCGCTCGCCGTCGATCAGCTCCGCTGCGCCCTGGACCATCTCCGCACCCACGTCCTGCACCGGCGGCATCGCCAAGCTTACACGCTGTTGCTGATGTCGGTGAGCGCCCAGATCAGGCGGTCCATCTGCTTCTTCAGGCTCACGTCGATGCGCAGATAACTCTTGCCGAGGCCTATGAAGGATACCGAGCCGTCCTTGACGATGACGCCGCGCTTCAGCAGCTCCTCGAACACGGTCGTGGAGGACAGAGAGCTGTCCTCGATGCGCAGCAGGAAGAAGTTGGAGGAGGGCTCGCCCACGACCGAGAAGCGGTTGAGCTTTCTCAGCTCGCCCAGCACGTAGGCGCGCATTTCCCCGATCGTCGCAACCGTCCGGGCGACGTGGGCGTCATCGTCGAGGGCCGCCATCGCGCCCGCCACCTGCAGGTTGCCCATGTTCCACGTCGGCTTCAGGTGCATCATGGGCGTGATGATCTCGGGACGGGCGATGCCGAAGCCGATGCGCAGGCCCGCCAGGCCGAACACCTTGGAGAAGGTGCGCAGGACGATCAGGTTCGGGAACTCCTTGACGAGATGGATGCCGCCCTCGGTCCCCGAGAAGTGGATGTAGGCCTCGTCCAGCACCACGAGCTGGTCGCGCGCCTTGCGGCACACCTCGCGGATGCGCGCTTCCGGAACGAGGCGGCCGGTCGGGCTGTGCGGGTTGGTCAGGAAGGCGATGCGCACATCGGGGGTGATGGCCGCCAGATACGCATCCCAGTCGAAATCGAGGTCGTCGGTCATGCCGATGTAGAGAGGTTCGCGGCCCTCGTTCTCGGCGGTCATGTGATAGATGGGGAACGCCGGCACGAACATGGCGATCTTGCCGCCGGGGCCCGAAAAGGCGCGGATGATCCAGGAGATGATCTCGGTCTCGCCGGCACCGCAGATCACCTGATCGGCGCGATACCCGTACTTTTGGGCGATCTTCTCGCGCAGGGCCCGCGCCGTCCAATCCGGGTAGTTGTCGATGCCGAGCGCCGCCTTCACCGCCTCCGCCGCCTTGGGCGAGGGGCCGTACGGGTTCTCGGCCGAGCCGAGCCTGGCGACCTCGCCGACAGGGATACCGTAGCGCTTGGCCACGAACTCCTGGGTGAGACCGGGCACGTAGGCCTCTTTGCGCCCGAGTTCGGGATTGCTCAGAAACATGCGCCCACTCCTGCTGTCCTGCTCCGGCCGCGCCGCAATTGAGTGCATGCAATCAGAAAGATTGCAATAGTGCAATTTGTTCTCATGTCCTCGTGCCCGGGGAGCCAGGTAGGTAGCCCCTGCCGCAACCGATGGAGTTTGGCGGCAGCTCAGATGAGCGGCGAGGGGGAGCGGCCCTGCAGGGCCTCGGCGATGCGCCCCAGGCCGATCTCGAGCTCCTCGATGCTCTTTGCCGATCCGAGGCTCAGGCGTATCGCCTTCACCGGCGACCCGGCGACCGAGAACCACGTGCCGGGGGTGGTGGAGACGTTGCGCAGGCGCAGGTTCATCGCGAAATCCTCCGTCTGTACGTCGGGCGGCAGCTCGAGCCAGACGTGATAGCAGTTGATGGCGGAGCGCATCCGGCTCGACCCCAGCAATTTGCGCGCCAGCAGCACGCGCTCCTCCGCGCAGCGCAGGTGGTGCTCGACGAAGCGGTCGGCGGTCCCCGACTGGATCCAGTGCGATACGAGGTCGGCGACCAGCGGCGGCGCCCCCCAGGTGCTCGTGTGCACGATCTCGGCGCAGCGGTGCGACAGCGCCGGCGAACTGCAGACCAGGTAGCCGATGCGCAATCCAGGCGCGATGGCCTTGGAGACGCTCGACACGTAGACGGTAGCACCCTCGCTCAGCGCGAACAGGGTCGGTATCCTCCCCCCGCACAGGGGCCCGTGGACATCATTCTCGATGATGGTGACGCCACGGCTTTGAGCTGTCCTCAGTATCTGCCGGCGTCGCTCGATCGGCATCGTCGCAGTCGTCGGGTTGTGATTGCACGGCGTGCAGACGAGCGCGCTCAAATTGTGTTTTTTGCAAGCTGCAGCAAAGGCTTCCGGATCGAGGCCGTCGGCGTCGAGCGGCAGCCCCACGAGCGACAGGCCGAGGAACTCGGCGATGCGGCGGATGCCCGGATAGTTGAGCTCCTCGGTCGCGACCACTCCGCCGCGAACGGCGATCGCCGCCAGCGCAGCCAGCAGGGCCTGCTGCGCTCCGTTGCAGACCACGAGGCTGTCCGCATCTGCCTTGACCCCGACCCTGGCTGCCCACACGACGCCGGCAGCACGATGCCGCTCGAAGCCTCCAAGCGGCGGGTAGTCGAGACAACTCTCGAGCTCGCCCTCATGCAGCAATCGGCTGAGCCCCTCGCGCAGGTGAACCTCGAGCGCGCCGAGCGCGGGCCGGTTCAGCATCAGGTCGACGAACGTGCCCTCGGCCCGTCCGCCGGGCTCTCGCCCTTCGCCGCGGGTCGACTGGCGCACATATGTGCCGCGACCCACCTCGCCGTCGATCAGGCCGATGCGCTTGGCCTCGCCGTAGGCGCGCGTGACGGTGCTGACCGTGACGCTCAGAGCATCCGCCAGCGCTCTCTGGGTCGGCAGTTGCGTGCCGGGCTTCAGGTGGCCCTGGCCGACGTCCTCCTGCAGCGCGTCGACGATTGCGCGATAGATCGGACCGTCGCGCCCCTCAACCCTCGGGATCCACATCCGCCACATCTCCAGGTGCAGCCTGCCGGCTCGCAAACGCGAGCGCGGGACGGTCCACGGCCCAGCCGACGCGAGGCTGCCAAGACCCTATGCGAGCCGAATTGCACTGCTCATAGGCAAGCCAATGGCGCACATTTGGGCACTCACGCCATTGACGCTTTGTGAAATATGCGCCTATCATTCCCATACAATAGCAGTCAATGTACTGATCGTGAAGAGCAGTACAATTCGATCAATGTGCTGGAGGTCCGCCATGTCTCGGGCGCGTACGGTTGCTTGTCTCCTGGTCCTGGCCACCCTCGCCTTGGCGTCGCCGGCGCAGGCAGCCGAGTTCAAATGGGCAGGGCAGGGCGAGGCTCAGTCGCTCGATCCCCACGCGACCACCGAGTTCCAAACCATGGCGCTGATCGGCAACATGTACGAGCCGCTGGTGCGCCGCGACAAGGACCTCAAGCTCGAGCCGGCGCTGGCCGAGTCCTGGGAGGTGGTCTCCCCGACCCTCTGGCGCTTCAAGCTGCGCAAGGGCGTCGCGTTCCATGACGGGGCGCCCTTCACCGCCGACGACGTGCTCGCAACCCTGGAGCGGACGCGCACGCCCGGAGCCGACGCCAAGACCAAGGTTCAGAGCATTGCCGACATCAAGAAGATCGACGATCATACGATCGAGGTGACGACGCGCAGGCCTACCCCCATCCTGCTGTCGGAGATCTCCGACTGGTTCATGATGAGCAAGGCATGGTGCGCGAAGAACGACGCCATGTCGGTGGCCGACGTGCGCAAGGGCGCCGAGAACTACGCGACGCGCAACGCCAACGGCACCGGTCCGTTCAAGCTCGTATCGCGCGAGCCCGACGTGCGCACGGTGCTGGAGGCCAACAGCAAGTGGTGGGACAAGCCACAGCACAACGTCACGCGCGCCACCTACATGCCGATCTCCAACTCGGCGACCCGCATGGCGGCGTTGCTGTCGGGCGAGATCGATTTCGCCCAGCCGGTCCCGACCCAGGACATCAATCGGCTGAAGGCCGACAGCAACATCAAGGTGGTTCAGAGTACGGAGGCGAGAGTCATCTTCCTCGGCTTCGACCACAAGCGCGACGAGCTGCTCTACGGCAGCGTCAAGGACAAGAACCCCTTCAAGGACGCCCGCGTCCGCAAGGCCTTCAACCAGGCCGTCGACGTCAACGCCATCGTCAGCAAGATCATGGACGGCGCCGCGGCCGCGCGCGGCAGCCTGATCGTCCGGCAGATGAAGGGCTTTGCCGCAGACCTCGACCAGCGGCCGCCATTGGACCCCGCTGCCGCCAAGAAGCTTCTGGCGGAGGCCGGCTATCCCGACGGCTTCTCCGTCACCCTCGATTGCCCCAACGACCGCTACGTCAACGACGAGGCCGTGTGCGTTGCCGTCGCCGCCATGCTTGGCCGGATCGGCGTCAAGGTGAACGTCGCCGCCATCAGCAAGACCAAGTACTTCGGCAAGACGCTGTCGCGCGACACCAGCTTCTTCCTGCTGGGATGGGGCGCCAACACGGTCGATGCCCACAACCCGCTCGCCATCGTGCTGGGCACGCCCACGCCCGACGGCAACGGCCAGTGGAACATGGGCGCCTACTCCAATCCGAAGCTCGACGAAATGACGGCCCAGATCCGCGACGAGATCGACGAGACCAAGCGCAATGCGCTCATTCACAAGGCCTTCAAGTTGGTGATCGACGACTACGCGATCATCCCGCTGTTCGAACCGGCGCTGGTGTGGGCGACGCGCAAGAACGTCAAGCTGGACCAGCGCGCGGACGAGCGCTTCGAGCTGCGCTCGGTGGTGAAGAACTAGGCCCGGCCGGCGGGAGGCGGAGCCTCCGCGTCCCGGCCCTCGCCGCGTCTGCGCCGTCGTGCGGACGGTAGAGGCCGGAGGAATGCAGTGGTAGGTGTCTTTCTACGCCGGCTCGCGCAGTCGATCTTGGTGGTGCTGATCGTCGCGCTCATCGCCTTCTGCCTGTTCCAGTTCGTCGGCGACCCCGTGCACAACATGCTGGGGCAGGATGCAACGCCGCAGCAACAGGCCGAGCTGCGCCAGCGGCTCGGGCTCGATCAGCCGACGATCGTGCAGTTCGCGCGCTTCATTGCCAACTTCGCGCAGGGAGACCTCGGTCTCTCCTACCGGATGGGCCGCCCCGTCTCCCAGCTCATCGCCGAGCGGCTTCCCGCCACGATCGAGCTCAGCCTCGTATCGGGGCTGTTCGCCGTCGTATTCGGCATCTGGATGGGCGTCGCCGCAGCTGTAGCGCCGGACAGCCCCTTGAGCCGCCTCTACATGACCATCTCGCTCGTGGGCACGTCGCTGCCACCCTTCTTCGTCGGCATCCTCCTCATCATCGTGTTTGCCGTGACGCTCGGCTGGTTGCCCTCGTTCGGGCGCGGCGAGGTGGTGCAGATCGGCTTCTGGAGCACGGGCCTGCTGACGCTGTCGGGGCTGAAGGCGCTCATCCTTCCCAGCATCACGCT
>JBGGME010000295.1:0-9076 GCA_041288195.1 Hyphomicrobiaceae bacterium | reverse complement strand
TAGCCTTGTCGCATGTCGCGCTCGATTTGGGCGTGTGATCTGGATCTTGGATCGCCAAAGCCGCCGCCGCCCGAAGTCTCGAGGCGGACGATGTCACCCTTGCGCAGCATCAGGTTGGTGAGCTTCGACGGCAATGCCTCCCGTTTGCCGTCTCGGATCAGGTAGAGGCCGCTCGGCCGGGCTGCCGCTCCTCCGGCCAGGCCGAAGGGAGGAAACCGGAAGCGATCGAGGTTGGTGGTGAGCCACGCCTCGGCCGACTCGATGCGCCACTCCCGCCACAACCCGAGCCCGCCGCGCTGGCGCCCGGGCCCACCCGAATCTGCCAGCAGCCCGTATCCCACGACCGAGATGGGCGTGTCGCCTTCGATCATCTCGATCGGGATATTCGAGTTGTTGTGCATGCCGAAGGCGTGCGCGGAAGCGCCATCGCTGTAGGGCAGAGCCCCGCATCCGCCGATCTCGATCTCCACGAGAACCTTGCGACCGAGCTTGGGATCGATGGTCTGAAAACTGACGACGTAGGACACGGCATAATAGGCAGCCGGCATTCGGCCGGGCACGGCTTGGTGGAGCGCGCCGAACAGGACGGTCGACAGGCGATGGGTTATTGCGACGCGATGCACAACCGGCGCGGGATAAGCCGCGCTCACGACGAGCCCCGGCGGTGCGAGGACTTTCACAGGCCGGTAGCAGCCCGCATTAGAGGCAATCGGCACGTCAGCGGACGCCATCAGGGCATAGAAGACCGCCGAATAGGTGGACGCCAGTGTCGCGTTGCTGGGTCCTGCCACCTGCGGGCTGCAGCCCGACAGATCGACGGTCATCTCGTCACCCCGGATCGTAAGCCTGGCGTGAATGCGGATCGGATTACCGGAGTGACCGTCGTCGTCGAGGCTATCCTCGAACTCGTAGGAGCCGTCCGGCATGCGGCCGATCACCGAGCGTATTGCGGCCTCAGAGGTATTGAGGATCAGTGTCAGCGCCCGCTCGTAACGGGTCGCGCCGATCTTGGCGGCGAGGCGCTCGATGCTTCCCCCGCCGATCTCCAGAGACGCGAGCTGAGACTGCAGGTCACCCCACAGGATCTCGGGCTGGCGGACATTCTGTAGGACGATCGCACGCAAGTCCTCGTTGAGGCGCCCGTCGGCTACGATCCTGACGGGCGGAATGCGCAGGCCCTCTTGAAAGATCTCCGTCGCGCTCGAGCCGTAGCTTCCGGCTGAGGATCCGCCGACATCGAGGTGGTGGCAGAGCGTTCCGACGAAGCCGATCCGACGGCCGTCGCGGAATACGGCCTTGAAAGCGGTGATGTCCGGCAGATGCTGGCCGCCCGTATAAGGATCGTTGGAGATCACAATGTCGCCGGGCCGCCACTCGTCCGCTGGGATGAAGCGCTCGAGGATCTCGCGCAGGAAGAAGCTCATGGAGTTGAGGTGGCCCGGAATGCGCGCCGACTGGGCCACGTTCCAGCCATCACGGTCGAAAATCGCCGTCGAATAGTCGAGCAGCTCGCGCACGATGGTCGATCGGCTCGTGCGCCAGACCGTTACATCCATCTCGGCTGCCGCGGCGACGAGGGCGTTGTAGATGATCTCAAGCTCGATCGCGGGTATGGAATCGCCGTTCTTCATCGGGCCCTCGTTGCGATGAGATGGCCATGGGGCGCGGCGCGGCAGGTCCAGCCGGCGGCAATGAGAACCGTGGTGTAGACTTCCTCGATGATGGCCGGGCCCGCGACCACGGCATTGTTGGCGATGTCGGCACGGCGCCACACCGGCACCTCTTGCCAGCTGCCGAAAATCCAGACCCGGCGCCGGCCAGAAGCGCGCCCCGTGCCGGCAACGGGCGCAGCCTCGGCGTGTTGGGCGGGGAGACGGCCGACGGCGGAGGCCCGCAACGACACGATCTCGACTGGCGCGCCGACGTTGGCGTAGGTGAAACGCTGCCTGTGAAGAGCGTGGAAATCGGCTATGAGCTGGTCGAGTGCAGCGGCATCGAGCTCTGTGCCGTGCATGGGGACCGTCAGCTCGAAGGCCTGACCCTTGTAGCGCATGTCTGCTGCAAGGCCGATGACGCGATCATCGGATCGTACTTCGTCGGCGTCGAGACGCGCCTTGGCTTCGGCAAAGAGCTCGGCGGCGCTCGCCGCAAGCAGTGCAAGTGTGCCGCGCTCGGCGGCGAGGACGCGTGAGCGCACCAGGTCGTGCTTGAGGTCGCTATGGAGAATTCCGAAGGCCGAGAGCGTCGCCGCATTGACGGGAAAGACCACGCGCTCGATCCCGAGCTCCTCAGCGACGGCAACAGCATGCAGACCCGACGCCCCGCCGAAGGCGAGCAGCACGAACTCGCGCGGGTCGAGGCCTTTCTCGAACAGCGACAATCGAATCGCAGCGCCGAGGTTGCCGTTGGTCACGGCCAGAAGGCCGTCGGCGGCAGCCTCCGTGGAGAGACCGAGCGGGGTGGCGACGCGTGCATGTATCGACTGGCGCGCCGCCGCCACGTCGAGCAGCATCTCGCCGCCGAGGAAGCTTTGTGCGCCGAGCCTGCCCAGCACCACGTTCGCGTCCGTCACCGTCGGCTCGCTGCCGCCGCGGCTGTAGCAGGACGGCCCTGGCCTGGCGCCGGCGCTTTCGGGGCCGACCATCAGCCGCCCGCCGGGCACCACCTTGGCGAGCGATCCACCGCCTGCTCCGATGGTGCGGATCTCGACCATCGGCAGCCGCACGGGCATCAGATCGACCTCGCCTTGCATGATGAGGCTCGCCATGCCCTGGCGGATGACGGACACATCGAAGCTGGTGCCCCCCATGTCGATCCCCACGAGGTTGTCAATCCCGAGCATACTGCCGATGCGCATACTCGCGGAGCTTCCGCCCGATGGCCCCGAGAGTAGAAGCCGGACCGGCTCTCGCGCGGCGGTGCGAGCGCTGCACACGCCGCCGTTGGATTGCACGAGCAGGAGGTGGGGGGCGAAGCCCTCGGCGTCGATGCGCCGGGTGAGCTTATCGATGTAACCTGCCACCACCGGCATCAGCAGCGCGTTGAGGACCGTGGTGGAGGTGCGCTCGTATTCGCGGATCTCAGGGCTGAGGTCGCTCGAACAACTGATTTTCAGGGACGGAAGAGCCCGGGAGAGGCGCTCGGCCACACGCATCTCATGCTCGGGATTGAGGTAGGAGTTGAGCAAGCAGACGGCTACCGCCGCAGCATTTAGCCGGTCGACGCGGCGAACGAGCTCATCGGCGGCCTGCTCGGTCAGAGGCACGGCCACGGTGCCGTCGCCCCGAATGCGCTCGGCGATACCCAATCGGTGGTCACGGGAGATCAGCGCGGGGGGCACCTTCGGATTGAGCGTGTAGACCTCGCGGCGGTGGTGGCGGCCGATCTCCAAGACGTCCTCGAAACCTGCGGTGGTGACAAGTACGCCTTCCGGCAGCTTGCGTTCGAGCACGGCGTTGGTGGCAATCGTGGTTCCGTGCAGCAGATACCGGATATCGCCCAGCGCGAAGCCATCGCGGCGGGCTGCCTCTTTGATGCCGGTCAGGAGGCCGATCGAAGGGTCTTCGGGCGTCGTCAGCGTCTTCAGGCTGGTGATGGTGCCCTTGCTGGCATCGAGGATCTGCAGATCCGTGAACGTGCCGCCGACATCGATGGCGATCCGGACAGATGCGCCACTCTCTCCCATGTTCACGGTACCCTCGGCTCCCCTTAGCTCGCGGTGACGGCGGTGGCGAGCCCGCCGTTCGTACTGGCATCAGATAGGTTTTTGTGGTTACGATCAACATCGAATGGTCGAACGGAGCGCGCGATGTCGTCCAATTCATCAGTAGTAGGAGGGTCTCGTGAATAGAACGGCAGCTGTTGCCCTCGTTGTGTCCGCCGTGCTGGCGCCTGCTCCTCCCGCACATGCACAAGAGAAGCTCACCATCACCGCGGTGACGCAGCCGTTGAACACCCAGCCGCAGTTTACGCGGGTCGATCTAGTGCTGCTGCGCGACGGCCTGAAGGCGAAATCCGGTGGCCGGATCGAGGTGCAAGTCTCCTCCCATGCTGAGCGGAGCCTGGGCGGGCAGGAGGTGCTGCGGCTCGTGCGCGCCGGCCAGGTGGACATCGGCGCTTCGCCGCTCTCAACGGTGTCGGGCGATGTACCGTTCTTGGATGGTGTCGATCTCGCCGGTGTGCATCCCGAAATCACGCTCGCCCGCAAAGTGGCCGATGCGCTCGTCCCGCTCGCCAACAAGGAGCTCGAGAAGTTCGGCCAGTTCATCATCGCCACCTATCCATTCCCGGCGCAGGTGGTGTTCTGCCGCCAGCCCGTGTCGAGTCTCGCCGACCTGAAGGGTCGCAAGGTGCGCACATTCGGCGCCTCACTCAATGATTTCGTGTCGGCCGTGGGTGGCCAGCCTGTGTCGATCGCCTTCCCCGAGGTCTACAGCGCGCTGGAGCGTGGCGTGGCTGACTGCGCCGTAACCGGCACCGGCTCCGGCAATGCCGCGAAGTGGTACGAGGTGACGACCCACATCTACAATCTCCCCGTGAGCTGGGCCGTATCGGCCTACTACGTCAACCTCGCCTGGTGGAACAAGCTTGATGCGGCCACGCGCGACCTGGTCGGAAAGACCATGAAGGAGGTCGAGGACGCGCAGTGGAAGCTTGGGGCCGAAGCAAGCCAGGATGGCATTGACTGCAACGCCGGCAAGGCCGACACGTGCAAGATCCACACGCTCGTGAAATCGCGGCCGATGACGATTGTGGAGGCTAGCGCCGAAGACAAGGCCGCCCTCAAGAAGATCGGGGAGACAGCCGTGCTACCGGCGTGGGTCAAGCGCTGCGGCGCCCGCTGCGGCGAGATCTACAATCAGCATGCCGCGCCTATCTCGGGCGTGAAGTACGCTGGCAACTGACAGCCGTCCTCGCGGCATGTTGGGGGTGTATTTGCGCGATGTCGCTCGAGCCTCGCCCCCCGGTTCCTGCTGCGCTTCGGACCGTGCGGTGCGTGCGTCTGCTCGTGAGCCGCATAGCCGTCGGCATGAACTACGCCGCCGGGTGGGGATTCATCTTCTGCTCGGCATTCGTCACTTTCGACGTGCTTGCCCGCAATTTCGCCGGCTTCTCCTCGCGTGCCACCACCGAGATCACGAGCTACCTGCTGGCCTTCGGCATCGCCTGGGGTTTGGCGCACGCGCTCGCCATGCGTGCTCACATCCGCATCGACGTGCTGGTCAACCGGCTGCCGTTGGGATCGCGCCAGGTCCTGCACGCCTTCGCCCTGTTGCTCATGACGGGATTCGCCCTCTTCATTGCCTGGTCGGCGTGGCATCTGGTCGACGAGAGCATCCTGTTCAATGCCAAGGACACGAGCGCGCTCTCGATCCCGCTGGTGATTCCCCAAGGTCTGTGGTTCGTCGGCATTGCTATGCTGGCGGTCATGTCCTTGTCCCTGATGGCGGAGGTGATCTGCCTCCTGGTGATGGGACGCGCGGCTGACGTCGATGCCCTGCTCGGACCGCGCGGCTATCAGGAGGAGACGGCAGAGGCACTCGAGGCGGTCGGCGCGGCCAAGCCGGAGGCCAAGCCGTGATTGTCATCGTCTTCCTCTTGATTCTCCTGTCGATCCTCATCTACTCCGCAAGCGCTGGCATGGCGGTGTCACTGCCGATTGGCGAAATCCTGATGCTGATCGGCCTGTTTCTGGCGTTCTTCGGCGCCGGCGTCTACATCGCGGTCGTGCTCGGCGCGCTAGCGCTGATCGCGGGCTTCGCCTTCTCGGGTCGACCGTTCTGGCTATTCATGGGGCAGGTCCTCTGGGCGCCGTCCTCGAGCTTCGTGTTGGTGGCGGTGCCACTCTTCCTGCTGATGGGCGAGATCCTGCTGCGAACCGGGCTCTCCGAACAGCTTTACAAGGCTCTCAACGTCTGGCTAAGACGCTGGCCGGGCGGGCTCTTGCACACCAACATCGCCTCCTGCGCTGTCTTCTCGGCGATCTCGGGATCGAGCGTTGCTACTGCCGCCACCATGGGATCGGTGGCGCTGCCCTACTTTGACAAGACGCCCTACAACCAACGCATGGTGCTGGGCTCTCTGGCCGCCGGCGGGGCGCTCGGCAACCTCATTCCGCCCGGGATCACCTTCATTCTCTACGGCCTCATGACCGAGACATCGGTTGGCAAGCTCTACATCGCTGCCGTGGTTCCAAGCATCATCGTCTGCTCGCTGTTCTTTCTCGTGATCCTGGTGCACGGGCTGCGGCAACGGTCGACGGAGACACCGCCCCGCGCCACAGCGCAGGAGAAACTGAAGAGCTTCGCCGATCTGGTGCCAACGACGCTCCTTATCCTGATCGTGCTCGGCACCATCTACGGAGGCCTTGCAACGCCAACCGAGGCAGCGGCGCTGGGTGTGGTGGCCGCCTGCGCGTTCGCTCTGGTGTCCGGCAAGCTTACGTTCAGGCTGCTGCACGCCTCCGCCGAGGCCACAGCTCGCAACACCGCCATGCTGGGGCTGATCCTGTTCGGCGCCTACATGCTCAATTACATCATGGTACAGCTGCGCGTGCCGCAAACGCTTGCCGGCACGGTGGCCGGACTGCCGCTACCCGGCTGGGCCATCATGCTTGTCATCATCGGCTTCTACTTGGCGCTCGGGACGTTCATGGAAGGCTTCGCCATGATCATCACGACCATCCCGGTGGTGTTCCCAGTCGTGATGGCGCTCGGCTACGACCCGATCTGGTTCGGCGTGATCGTCACGATGCTGATCGAGATCGCCATGATCAGCCCACCCGATGGCACCATCATGTATGTGCTGCAGGGCATGCGGCGCACACCCGGCCCAATCACCGACGTATTCGCGGGCGTAATGCCATTCGTCGGGGTTTACCTCCTGGCGGTCCTGATTCTTTTGATGTTTCCGCAAACGGCGCTGTTCATCGTGCCGCGCTGAAGAGCCTATGGAGGACGCGAGATGCCATCTGCAATTGACACTGGACGGGTGCTCGCAGCCGTCGATGAGCGGCGGCTGCTCGAGCTCGAGCGCAAGTCGATCCAGATCCCGAGCACGACCTTCCAGGAGGGCGAGATCGCCGACTTCTATGCCAACTACCTGTCGGAAATTGGTCTCGAGGTGGAGATGATGGAGGTCATTCATCCCGATGATCCCGCGCTCAAGAGCCGCCAGCCGATCGGCCGGCTGAAGGGCACCGGCGGCGGACCGACCCTCATGCTCAACGGGCACATGGACCCGGGTTGCGAGATGCCGGGCTGGAGCGTCGATCCCTATGGCGCGAAGTTCGAGGACGGCTGGATCTGGGGCATGGGCGCCCACGACGACAAGGGTGGCGTGGTGGCGGCGATCTCCGCGGTGGAGGCCATTGTGCGCTCCGGCACACGTCTCAAGGGCGACGTGCTCGTCACGCCCGTGATCGCCCACAAGTATGGCGGCGCCGGTACGCGCGCGCTTCTCAAGCACGGCGTCAAGGCCGACCTGTGCATCAATATGGAGCATTCCAACAATACCATTGCCAACGTCTGCGTCGGCGTCGTCATGGTGCGCTTTACCTGCTCGGCACCCGATTTGTTTTTCCGCTACAGCCCCGAGGCGCGCGCCGCATTCATGGGCGCCATCGAGCAGCAAATGGCCATCGTGCAACGGCTCGGCCCGAGCCTCACGACCATTCCACCCGGTGGCTATCTGACGTTTGAGCCGGACCCCGAACTCCCGGGCTTTCCCGCGCTCACCTATGATGTCTTTCACCGCGAGCACTACTACTACAAGAACTACACCGGCCACTCGACGCGCGACGCCGAGATGACCATGCAGTTCCGCACCGTGCCGGGCCAGACCGTGGCCTCGATCGAAACCGACCTGACGCGTGTCTTGGCAGAGATCAAGCGAGAGCACCCCGCCTTCAACTGCACGATGGAGATTCCGGCCAGGGGCACCGAGACGAGCTGGAACCAGGCGGCCATGGTCTGTCCGGCCGATCATCGGCTGGTGAAGGTGCTGGCCGAGGGGCAGACGCTGGCCTCTGGCAAGCCGGCCTACGTCGGTGCCCACGGCCGCATCGGTAATGTCGGCGACGGCAATGTCATTCAGGAGGTGCTGGGAATCCCGACCGTGCAGTACGGGCCGGGCGACATCCGCATCTACAAAGAATGGCCGACGCCCGACGAGCGCGTACTGCTCTCTGACCTGGTGACGGCGGCCAAGGCCGTGGCCCACGCGACCGTCAAGCTATGTGGATGAACCATAGTCGAGTGGAAGTTCCTCTGTGTAAAACTTAATTTCACCGACGCCGACCCTGAACCCTTACACGACCGCGCTTGCCGCCATGTTGTCTAAGCTCGAAGGGTCGCTGTTTTTTCACCGAGCCGAAGGAATTCAACACCTGCGACGACCGCCGTGACCGATTCGGCATTGTGCCGTCGCCAGCCGGCGTTCGGCACTAGGCACCTCGGCGGCGAGATTGTTGGTATCTGAAGAGCCGGTCATTCGAAAGCGCAGGCCTTGACCATCCACGGCGGGATCAGCCCGAGGGCCAGCTGCATCAGATCGGTATCGCGCATCGAGGTGTCTCCCGCCATCCCCTTGAGCCTCGATCGTGCCGCCGCGCTCGCAGCCGTCAAGAAGTGGCCCGGGAACGTCGAGCACGTGTCGCGCTTAGCGCGACGGCCATCCTTGATGTGGTGGACGACGCCCGATCCCGGCATCGATGTGCCATAGGGTGATCGTTGGAGAACGAATCACACGAGGGGGTCATCCACCATGCAGCAGACTAGCAGCCACGGGTTCTTTTCCGGATGTGCCCCGTGCACGGCGCAGAACAGCCATGGCTGCCGACACGGCGCTCGCTCTGGCTCACCAAGAGGATGGCCATCCCTTCTCCGCGCCGTCGCTCGCCGAAATGGGCGAGCGAGCGACATGGCGTGATTGCGGGTGGTCGCGGTTAGCCTGCTTGCTTCCTACAGCATCAGGGAGCCAGCCATGCGGTGCTATGTATCGGATTGGACGTGTCGCAGAAGAGCACTCAAGTTTGCGTCATTGATGAGCAGGCCACATCGCGTGGCAAGGCAGGTGC
>JBGGME010000294.1:0-5231 GCA_041288195.1 Hyphomicrobiaceae bacterium | reverse complement strand
CCGTAGCCGCCGTGAACCTGTAGCGCCTGGTTGCAGACCTCGAAGCCGAAATCGGTCGCCATGCGCTTGGCCATCGCCGAGTACATCGTTGCCTGCGGATCAGCGCGATCGACGGCATCCGCAGCACGATAGATCATCAGGCGCGCTGCCTCGAGATCGGTTGCCATGTCGGCGATCTTGAACTGCAGCGCCTGGAAATCGGCGATCTGGCGGCCGAACGCCTTGCGCTCGAACACATACTGGCGCGCCTTGTCGAGCGCGGCCCACGCCGCGCCCAGCGAGCAGGCGCCGATGTTGATGCGCCCGCCGTCGAGCCCGCTCATGGCGAACTTGAAGCCCTGGCCCTCCTCACCGACGAGGTTGGCCACCGGCACCCTGCAGTTGTCGAAGATCACCTGCCGCGTCGGCTGCGCATTCCAGCCCATCTTCTTCTCGAGCGCGCCGAAGGAAAGGCCGGGCGTGTCCTTCATCACCACGAATGCGGAGACGCCGTGGGCGCCCTCGTCGCCCGTGCGCGCAAACACGAAATAGAAGTCGGAGGCTCCGGCACCCGAGATGAACTGCTTGGTGCCGTTGAGGACGTAGCTGTCGCCCGAGCGTTTGGCCGAGGTCTTGAGGGCGGCTGCATCGGAGCCGGCGCCGGGCTCGGTCAGGCAATAGCTCGACAGCCATTCCATCGAGGCGAGCTTGGGCATCCACGCCGCCACCTGCTCCGGCGAGGCGTACTTGCCGACCATCCAGGCGACCATGTTGTGGATCGAGATGTAACCGGAGATGGCGGGGCAGCCGTAGGCCAGCGCCTCCATGATCAGCGCGCCGTCCATCCGCGAGAGGCCGGAGCCGCCCTTGTCCTCGGGCACATAGATCGTCGACATGCCGAGCGGCGCCACCTCGCGGATGACGTCGACGGGGAAGTGGCTCTTCTCGTCCCACTCGGCCGCATGCGGGGCAATGCGCTCCTTGGCGAAGGTGAGCGCGATTTCTTGGATCGCGGCCTGTTCCTCGGTAAGGGCGAAGTGCATGGGGCGCTTTCCGACTTTGGCGTGGCTTCCCGCAGCACTAGTCGTGCCGGACGGGTCGAGTACCTTGCGTTGGCCACAGCTTACCACGATCGATCCGCGGCGCGAGCTTGCCCTGCTTGCAATAGGTGGACCGGGGCGCGTAGCGTGCGAAGCGATCTTTCGGAGTACGCACCGTGTCCGACACAGCCGCGGCTTCGACGCCGGCGACCGATGAAATTCCCGACTGGCGCATCACCGGCGACTGGTGGGACCTGTGCAACTGCGCCATCGGCTGCCCCTGCAATTTCGGCTCCAACCCGACCTACGGCTTCTGCGAGGGCGTGCTCACCTGGCTGATCCGCGAGGGCAACTACGGCGATCTCTCGTTCGCCAAGGACCTCGCCGTCGTCCTCATCATTCATTGGGAAGGGAACATCTTCGACAAGAACCGCGAGTTCGGCTTCCTGATCGACGACCGCGCCAATCCGGCGGAGCGTGTTGCGCTCGAGAAAATCTTCACCGGCTTCGCCGGCGGCGCCTTCGCCGCCTGGCGCGACCTGACCCTCCGCCTCGACGGCGTGCAGTTCGTGCCCATGACGGTGACGCATGACGCGGAGAACTGGCGGGTCGAGGTTCCGGGGCTGGTCGATGGCCTGGGCGGGCCTTTCCGCAAGTACATGGTGCCGGAGGGGGACACCTGCCGCATCTACAATGCGCCGAGGCCCGAGGTGGTGCCGGGCTTCCTCACCGTCGGCCAGGCCAAGCGCAACGTCGTGACCGGGGCGTTCGGGCGCTTCTTCGACTGGTCCGAGCGATCCTCCAAGCACATCGCCTTCGACCTGCGCGGGCCCAAGACGTTCAGCTGGCGCCAGCCGCTGAAAGGCCAATGACGGTCGACCCCGGCTCTGCGCCCGCGCTCGCACGCCTCGATCGTATCGTCGTTGCCGCGCTGCTGCTGGTTGTCGCGGGCCTCGCATGGGCTTTCACCGTGCATCAGTCGATCCTGATGGACGAGATGGAAGCCGCCATGTGGCGGGACATGGACATGTCCATGAACGGCATGGAGCCGTCATGGACGCCGATCGACGCCCTCCTGATGTTCGTGATGTGGTCGGCCATGATGGCGGCGATGATGGTGCCGGGTGCGAGCCCGATGGTCGCCGCCTTCGCAACCATCAATCGCCGGCGGCGCGAGCGCAGCGCGCCGTACGTGCCGACGGCGGTATTTCTGGCCGGATATTTGATCGTCTGGACAGGCTTCTCCCTGATCGCGACGGTGCTGCAATGGCTGCTGCAGAAGACCGGCCTGCTCACCACAATGATGCAGTCGGCGTCGTACTGGTGGTCGGCCGTGCTGTTCCTGGCGGCCGGCCTCTATCAGTTCAGCCCCCTCAAGGAAGTGTGCCTCGCCTACTGCCGGTCTCCCGACGGCTTTATCCTGAGCGAGTGGCGCGACGGCCCGCTAGGCGCGGTGATCATGGGCCTGCGGCACGGGCTGTTCTGCTTCGGCTGTTGCGCGGCGCTCATGCTGCTGCTGTTCGCCGTCGCGGTCATGGACTTGCGCTGGGTGGCGGCCCTGACTGCACTGGTGACGGCGGAGAAGCTGCTGCCCGGCGCACGGTTCTGGCGCATCGCGATCGGCGTCGGCCTGCTTCTCGGCCCCGTCGGCTTCTCCGTTGCGGCATGGCGGGCAGTTTGAGGCCTCGGCCGCTCGGGTCACACAAGCATGCGTGGGGCGCCCTTCAGCAGCGCCTCGGCCTCGGTCACCATGCGCTCCAGGATCACACCGGCCGGCTCGATGGCGTGGATCAGGCCGACGCCCTCGCCGACGATGGTGGCGGCCACGCGGGTATCTCCCGCCTTCGCCGCCTCGCGGAAGCGCGGGATATGCTGGGCCCTGGCCTCCTTCAGCTCCCCTTCACGGCCCATCCACTCGCGCACGAAGTCGTTCTTGAGCACCCGGCCCGTATAGCGCGACGGCCAGTCGCGTTCGCGCACGATGTCGAGCACGCTCTGGCGCACGGTATCGTCGCCGCCGGCTGCCACCGCGGCCTCGTGCAGCCTCGGATTGACGAGCGCCTCCTGCGAGGCCCAGAAGCGCGTGCCGACCACCACGCCGTCGGCGCCCAGCATCAGAGCCGCCGCCAGCCCTCGCCCGTCGGCGATGCCGCCCGCCGCGCACAGCAGGGTCTGCGGAGCACGCTTGGCGATCAGGTCGGCGACCTCGGGAACGAGCGTCAGCGTCGCCCGCATGCCGCCATGGCCGCCGCCCTCCGTGCCCTGGGCGACGATGATGTCGGCGCCGCAGTCGAGGGCGCGCTCGGCATCGGCCTTGGTCTGCAGCTGGCAGAAAAGCGGGATGCCGGCAGCCTTGATGCGGCTCGCGAACGGCTCGGGGTCGTCGAAGGACAGGAACACCGCCTTGGGCTTGCGCGCGATGACCTGGTCGAGCACCTGCGGCCGCTTGCGTAGTGCCCAGGTGATGAAGCCGCATCCCACGGCCTGATTGCCGGCGGCGGCGAACTCGCGGTCGAACCACGCGTCGTCGTCGGTATAGCCCCCGCCGAGAAAGCCGAGCCCACCCGCGCTCGTCACGGCTGCGGCGAGCTTGCCTCCCGCGATCACGTCCATCGGCGCGCTGATCACCGGATGGGTGATGCCGAGCCACTCGGTCAACCGCGTCGAGATCGGCATTGCGATGTCCTCACCTGAGCGGCTTGATGCGCTCGCCGGGCATCAGCTCATAGGGCCCCTTCCAGCCCGGCAGCGCACGCAGGCGCCCCATCCAGGCGTGGATGCCGGGGTGGCTCTTGGCCCAATCGTAGCCGTGCTCCTCGACGGGATAGTAGACGTAGCCTGCGATCGAGAAGTCGGCGATCGAGGGCTTGCTGCCCACCATGAACGGCGAGGTGGCGAGGTGCTTGTCGACGATCGCCGCCGCCGCATCGAGGCGGCCCTTGAGGAACGCCAGCACGTTGGCGTCCGGCGACTGCGGCGCGAAGGCCTTGAGGAAGCGGTAGGTGGCGAGATAGCTCGTGAACTTGTGGTTGTCGAACAGGATCCAGCGCAGCGTCTCCATTCGCTCGCCCTCGTCGGCCGCCGCAAACTGATCGGTGAGCTCGGAGAGGTAGGTGAGGATCACGCCCGATTGGCTGAGCTTGCGGCCACCCTCCATCTCCAGCACGGGAGCCTCGCCCATCTCGTTCACGCTCTCACGCCACTTGGCATCGCGCGTGGCACCCTTGAAGAAGTCGACGAACACCGGCTCCCAATCGAGGCCGGCACAGTTGAGGTAGAGCGCTGCCTTGTAGGAGTTGCCCGATTGGCAGAAGCAATGGAGCCTGTATTTGGCCATGGCGCACCCTCTCCGCGCGTGTGCATAATCGAGCCCCTACGCTAGCACGGCGGAGACGCCAGGTGCACCATCGGACCGCACGTTGAAGACCCACACGATGATGCAGCAGCTGAGACTATCGATGGTCGCAGTTGCGTTCGCGGGCCTCGGCGTCGGCGCCCTAGCGGGCTACCGCCTGATCGGGACGGAGTGGCGCATCGTCACCTGCCGTCCGGGCGCCACCGCGCTGGCGCGGCTCGAGCTGTTGTTCGGCATGGCAAGGCCGGACGGCGACGAGGTGAGCGATGCAGAATGGCGCGCCTTCCTCGACTCCGAGGTCAGCCCGCGCTTCCCCGATGGCCTGATGGTGCTGACCGGGTACGGCCAGTGGCGAAGCAGCGAGACGGGCTCGGCCAGGGAGAAGGCCCGTGTCGTCGAGATCTGGTACCGTCCCGCCGCGGACAGCGATGCCAAGATCGAGACCATCCGCGCCGCCTACAAGTCGCGCTTCGGCCAGGAAAGCGTGATGCGCGTGGACGGCGTATCCTGCGTGTCCTTCTAGCGGAGCCCAATGAACCCCAACCTCTTCGTCTATGGCTCCCTGATGTCGAGCTCGCGTCATCCGATGGGTGACCGGCTGCGGCGCGAGGCCCGGCTGCTGGGCGAAGCCACCATCGAGGGCAGTCTCTACAGGATCAGCTGGTATCCGGGTCTCGTTGCCGGCGGACAGCCCGGCGAGCGCGCGCACGGGGAGGTCTACGCCCTGGAGAACCCGGCTCGTGCACTCGCCTGGCTCGACGAGTACGAAGGCTTGGTTCTCGGCAATCCGAGTGCCGGAGAATACGAGCGGGTCGAACTGTCGGTGCGGCTCTCGACGGAGGAGACCCTCACCGCCT
>JBGGME010000293.1:0-7195 GCA_041288195.1 Hyphomicrobiaceae bacterium | reverse complement strand
AGCCTTGAACTCGTGATTGAGGGAGATGGCGATGCGATCACGGACCCCGGTGGTGAGCGATCGTGGACTGGCGTGCCGGCGCGCGGGCAAGACTGATGAAACATCCAACCGTTCGCCGCGAGACCCTACTAGCAGCCGAAGCTGGAGATCCACATAGTCGGTCAACATTCGATAGTCCGCGTCGGCAAGCCTCAACAGCTCTCTTTTCACGTCCGCATCCAACCACATCATGAGATAGGCGCCGCGGGGGGCCCGCCGCGGCAATGGCTTGCTGCGTGGTTCCTTGCCTTCCAGCAACATCTCAATTTCATTGCATACGAACTCCGTGAGATTTGGATGGCCTTCCCTTTTGGCGATCTTTTGCAGTTCGCTCTTCAACGTGCGATTGACATACATTGTGAGATACGTCTCCTTGGGCACGTTCCGCTCCACTTGAAAAAAAGGCGGGACTAGGTGACGGTCGCCGTTAGCAATCTTGCCCGATTGTTCCGAGTTGAGGAAGCTAACGACGTTGAGCACACGTCAGAGCCGCGACAATGCAGGTGATGGAGCTGTTGTATGAAAATTTACACGAGTGGACTTGCCACTCGCGTGGCCGCGACCCTGCTAGGGATCGGCTTTTTGGCGGTCGGCGCGACAGCGATCACAATGGTTCCCAGGGCACCCGACGCCTATCTTGCCGATCGCACGCTGTGGATGGGTATTACTTTCCTTGTGGCAGGCATCGCGGCGATCACAGTGTCCTGGTTGGTCGCCGACCTCAGCAATATCTGGTGTAAGCAACCGCCCCGCTCGTGGGATTGAGACTGGATTGGACATCTGTCGAGCGGCCTTGCCCCGCCTGGTTCGAGACGTTCCCGCGGCCGAGGTGTGGGCGAGTCCGATGGAGAGCCGCAGTCCAAGCCCCTCGATGCTCCCCATCAGCATGGAGAGCTGCGGCTAGTCGGCGAGGCCGATGCGCGGCGCATGGCCTGGTGTGGCCGCAACCGGTGCGTTGCCAAGTCGCGCCCGCCTAGTCGAGGAAGCCGGCCAGCCGCGGCAGCCAAAGGCTGATGCCGGGGTAGTAGACGCAGAGCAGCAAGCCCACAACTTGCAGAGCGACGAAGGGATACATCGCCTGGAATACGTCGCTCATGGTTACGCCGGGCGGGGCGGTGCCCTTCATGTAGAAGAGGGTTGCTCCGAACGGCGGTGTCATGAATGCGGTCTGCAGGTTAACGGCCACCAGTGTGCCAAACCACGTCATCAGGGCGGCGTTGTTGCCGATGTGGTCGGAGAAGTCGTACTTGGCGAGGATCGGCCCGAACACGGGCAGCACGATCAGGCAGATCTCGATCCACTCGAAGGGGAAGCCCAAGAGAAAAATCAGGATCATGATGAAGGTCAGCATCTCCCACTTTGTATCGATGCCGAAATAGGCGAGCGTGGAGATCATCAGGTCGTCGCCGCCCAGCACGCGGAACACGTAGGAGAAGCCGGTGGCGCCCAGGAAGATCAGGAACACCAGACCATTGGCTTTGCACGAGGAATAGATCGCCTCGTTGAGCATCTTGATGGTAAGGCGGTTGTTGAGCGCGGCGATGAACATGGCGCCGATGACGCCGACGGCGCCGCTTTCGGTCGGCGTGGCCCAGCCGGCGAAGATCGAGCCCAGCACGACAAACAGCAACGCCGTCATAGGGAACAGCCCACGCCAAAGCGCGATCCAGAACTCGCGGCGGGTTTGCGGCCCGTAGTCGGGCGGCAGCGTTGGCGCCGCGCCGGGTTTGAAGATCGCAACCGCGACGATGTAGACGAGGTAGAGGCCGGAGAGCAGGAAGCCCGGCATGATCGTGGAGAGAAACAGGTTGCCGGCCGAGGTCGCCAGCATCTCCGCCATCACCACCAGCATGATCGCCGGCGGTATCAGAATCCCGAGCGTGCCGGCCGAGGCTATCGTGCCGATGGCGAGCCGCTTGTCGTAGCCGGCAGCCAGCATCTGCGGCAGGGCGATCACCGACAGGGTGATGACGGCCGCACCGACCACGCCGATCGGCGCCGCCAGGATCGTACCCATCACCATCACGGAGACCGCCAAGGCGCCTGGGCACCATTTGAGGAGAACCTCGGTGGCGTCGAGCATGTCCTTGGCCGAGCCCGATCGCTCCAGGATCGCTCCCATGAAGATGAACATCGGGATCGATGCCAGCACGGGGTCATTGGCAACGCCGCCCCACATGCGCAACACCACGTCCGAGAGCCCGATCATCTTGAAGACGCCGAGCCAGGCGCCGATGAGCGCGAATATCAGAGACAGGCCGCCCATAATGAAGGCCACGGGGTAGCCGATGAAGATGAAGAAGAACATCGACACGAACATGATGAGTGCGAGATTGTCGGCGAGCCAGTTGAGCACGGCGCTTCCCCCGGGAGAATTGTCAGTGGCGCATCAGACGTCTGTCACGACGTGGCCGATCTGCAGATCGACCTCCTCGCGCGACTTGCCGCCGAACAGGAAGACGATCACGCGCAGCGCCACGCTCAGGATGCCGAGCACCACCAGCCACAGGCCGGCGGCGTAGATGCCCTTGATGATCCAGCGGTGGGTGAGGCCGACGGTGCTGTCGGACTGCTCGCCGAGTTCATAGGAGCGCGCGACGAAGTCGATGCTGAAGTAGGCGACGAGCGCCATGTATGGCAGCGCCAGGATCAGGCAGCCGCCGAGCTCGACCCAGGCCTTGCCGCGATAGCTCAGGTGCTCGGTGAAGCTATCGACGCGGGGATGGGCGTTGACCGTGTAGCAATAACCCATCCACAGCGAGAAGATGGCCGCATGAAAGTGCCACTCCAGCTCCTGCAGCTTGGTGTAGGGCAGTTGCAGGCCGGCCTTGCGCGCCAGCACGTCGAAGGTCGTGACAACCGCCATGACGACGAGCAGCCATCCTGACGTCAGCGCGATCCACTCAAGTAGCCGGCGCAGGCCGTCGGCCAACCGCAGCAGGGCGTTCATCGTGTTCGCCACGCCACGTCGTCCACCGGACGCTCGACGGTCTTCCCCACAACACTTGCGGTGAGCCATGAGCCCGCCGCCAGCGCAATTGAAGATCGCATGTCTGACTATCTCCCCCGACCGATGCAGACGGTCGCTCACGCCAGCCGTTCTGGTCAAGCGTCCCCAAACGCCCTGCGGAAGCCTGCCTTCGCGTCATGACATTGCGCAACGGCCGCGTCCGGAGGAAGCGTAGGGCCACCCTTCTCCATGAATCGAGTAAATTGTCGAGTTTGACACCGTAAATATCGCATTAGCGCACGTCCCGGACGGCGCCGTGGCCGCCCCGGGCTTGGTCGCGCAATTGGAGCCGCCCTTCTCAGCCGAGCAGGGCGTCCGGCTTGCGGGCGATGTCGACACCAGCGCGTGCGGCAATGGCGAAGATCTCCTGCATCGATGGCGGTCCGGAGGTCCGGTGCCCCGCAGCATCCATGTCCATGAACATCTGGTCGATGCCGGCGCTAGGCGTGCAGACGACGAGCCCCCGCGCATGTCGGCGAAGGTTCGCGCCGTCGTCGACCATCTGCTGCGCCACATCGGCCGGACGCCCTTTGGGAGCGCAGCGCGTAGCGGGACGGCATAGGCACAAGTTTCAGTAAGCAGCAATTTGTGCGAGAGTGCCGTGCTTGGTGCCAAGGAACTGGGAGGAATGCAATGAACTGGCTTGTTAGCGGCGGCGAGATCGTCCTGGGCGTCGCGCTTTTCGTAGGTTTGGTGTTTGTGATTACGGTCCTGCGCCCACCGCGGGGCGTATTGCAGGAAAGGCTCATTGTCAGATTTCCCGGAGCGTGGATCATAGTTGGCCTTCCGCTGACGTTCGCGTTCGGCCTATCAATGGCTCTCATTGCTGTCGGCACGGGCATACTCCGGTAAGTCTCCCGACGCGCCGCAAGGAAAGATGATCCGCCAAATGTTGATTTTGGCTGGCTCCGAAGCCGTCCTCCGGCTCAGGCTCAACGCTTGGGCCGCTCCCCATAGCGCGACTTCAGCTCCTCGATGTGGCTGCGGTCGTAGCTCTTGAGGTTGAGCTCCTCGACACGCTCCTCGGCCCAGGTCTCGTCGACCGTCACCGCCTTGTAGACGAGGTAGTGCACGCCGATCAGGAGGCCCGTGACGAGCAGCGGCCAGAACGCCCACCACGGCATGCCCGTCAGCACGTTGGCGAGCGTCAGGACCGCGTTGAGCAGGCAGAAGAGGCCGAGGTGCCAGCGGAAGGCGCGCACGGCCCACCGCCTCGACATGCGTGCCGCGCGCTGCAGGGCATCCCCGGCAGGTCCTGGCTCGGTGTCGGGCCGCGGTGGCTGACCAGGCCCGCGCGTGTCATTTGTTGGGCTCAGATGTGTCTGGCTCCAGCATACTTGGATAGGCCCGCGCCATCTGCAGAGTGCGCCAGCTGTAGCGCAACCACAGGGCCGCAATGATCACCTGCAGGATCTTGTCGCCGGTCGCGGCGTTGGGATGAAACCCGAACAGGGTGAAATAGATGAGCACCCCGACCGGCGCGCAGGCACAGACCGCGGCAGCGGCCGGGTGCTTGGTGAAGCCGAACACGACGGCCACCCCCGCGATCAGGAAGGCGTAGAGCGAGACACTCAGCGTGTTGCCATGGGGCAGGGACGGCGACAGGGAGGCCACGCCGACGACGCCGAACAGCACAGACAGGAGCAGCGTGTAGACGAAGAGCTCGTTCCTCGCCTGCAGGCGGTTGAGACGGGAGACGGCGACGAAGTAGGGGGTCTTGATATCGTCGCCGACGTAGCGCTTGAACAGACCCACCCAGTCGAGCGGCTGCATTGGAGCCTCCAAATGCACCATGCTCGGCACGCACAGCGCGTCTTTGCGCAGTCGGCGGCGCCCCTACTCGGCGGGCTTCATGGCCGGCTGAGCGCCGGTCCCGGCAGCCGGAGTCGCCACTATGGCCGGCGCCTGCATGCCGGGCGTCTCGTCGAGCACGATGCGCGCCTTGCCCTCGATCCTAGCCACGTCTTCCGGCCAATCGAGCGTCATCAGCTTGAAGCGCTTGGTATTCTTGCCCCACATAAGCGTCGCCACCTGCAACCAGACAGCGATGCCGGCGATCGTCGCAGTGATCAGGCCGAACACGAGGATGGCCTTGATGATCCAGCGGTGGCTCAGGCCGACGGTCGACGCCGAGATTTCGCCGAGCTTGTAGGAATCGAACACCCAGCTGGAGGCGAAATAGATGACGAGCAGCAGGTAGGGGATCATGAAGCACGACAGCCCCAGGAACTCGATCCAGATCTTCTTGCGGAAGCTGACGTGGTCGCGAACGAGGTCGACGCGCACGTGGGTGTTGTAGATCGTGCCGAAGCCCAGCACGAGCGCGAACAGGGCGGTGTGCAGGTGCCACTCGAATTCCTGCAGCAGGGTCGACTCGAAGTAGCGGCTGTCATGCTCTTTCAGAAAGATCTGCAAGCCCCGAGCGTGGCTCTCGGCGGTGCGGAACGTCAGCTTGCGGGCCACGACGTCCAGCACAGTCACGAGCACCAGCGGCACGATGAACCAGGAGCCCGATCGACCCACCACCTCGACGATGCGGCGCAGCCCGCTGCTGACCTTGAGTTGCGCGGGCTCCTCGCCTTTGGCGTAGGTCTCGGAGAAATTCTCTTTCTGCATGGGGTTTTCTTCCTAGTTGCCGTAGGCGCCACGCATCAGCCACAGCGCCACGTTCGGCCAGACTATGACGACGATGAGCGCCATGAGCTGGAGAATCACGAACGGGATGATACCGAGATAAATGCTCTCGATCCTGATCTCCTTCGGTGCGATGCCCTTGAGGTAGAACAGCGCAAAACCGAAAGGCGGGGTCAAGAACGACGTCTGCAGGTTGACGGCCATCAGGATGGCGAACCAGTGCACGACCTCGGCCTTGGGCACGTGATCGCCGAAGTCGAGGCTGGCGATCATCGGCGTGAACACCGGGAGCACGATCAGCGTGATCTCGCTCCAGTCGAGGAAGAAGCCGAGCGCGAACACGATGGCCATGATCAGGAACAGCATGCCCCAGCTGGTGAGGCCCGCGTGCGTAATCAGCTTCTCGACGATGTCGTCGCCGCCAAGCGCGCGATAGGTGTAGGCAAAGCAGGTGGCGCTGATGATGATGAAGAACACCATGGCGATGGTGCGCGCCGCGGTGTGGCAGCTGTCCTCGAGCATCCTGAAGTTGAGCGTGCCGGCGAACAGCGCCAGCAGCATCGCCCCGAAGGCGCCGACGGCACCGGCCTCGCTCGGCGTCGCCCAGCCGAGCAGGATCGACGCCTTGATCATGCCGATCAGGAAAACCGGCGGGAAGAAGGCCCGCCACAGCAGCGGGGTCATCTCACCCTTGGGTACGGCCAGCAGCTCGGGCGGCAGCGGCGGCGCCATCCTTGGCCAGATCGTAGCGACGATGACGATGAAGAGCAGATAGAGCGCCGACAGCGTCAACCCGGGGGCGAGCGCCGCCGAGAACAGGTGGCCGACCGACACGCCGAGCAGGTCGGCCATGATGATCAGCATGATGCTCGGCGGTATCAGGATCCCAAGCGTGCCCGCCGCCGCGATGGTGCCGCAGGCCAGCGCGTGGCTGTAGCCTTGCCGCATCATGGTGGGCAGCGCCAGCGCCGTCATCATGGTCACCGAGGCGCCGATGATGCCGGTCATGGCGGCGAGGATAGTGCCCATGATGGTGACGCCGAGCGCGAGCGCGCCCGGCACGCGCTTCAAGAGCACCTGCACGCAATAGAGCAGGTCGTTGGCGATCCCGCTTCTCTCCATGATGACGCCCATGAAGATGAAGGTCGGGATGGAGACCAGCACCAGGTTCTCGGCCGCCTGGCCCCAGATGCGCGGCACGAAGTTGAAGAACTCGATCAGCTTGAAGGTGCCGAGGAAGTAGCCGATCAGGCCGAACGTGAGCGCCACGCCGCCGAGCACGAAGGCCACGGGATAGCCGGAGAACAGCAGGGCTGCGAGCGTCAGGAACATCACGATCGGCAGATAGTCCTGGGCGATGAAGAGGAGCTCCTTGCGGGAATGCTCGGGCAGCGTGGAGACGATGGTGACGGCGGCCACGATCAGGCCCAGGATGAGCAGCCCCCACAATAGCCCGCCGAGGGACCGGCCGGCGCTGGGCGGTTGTTCGGTATATGCCATTCTCCACCTTCG
>JBGGME010000292.1:0-11771 GCA_041288195.1 Hyphomicrobiaceae bacterium | reverse complement strand
GGCGGACGTCCCGCCGACGTCGTGCGGCTCGACTACGACCGGCGCACGCGGCGGCGCACGTCCCTCACGGGCGTCGGCGGGCTGGCGTTCCTGCTCGACCTTGCCAAGGCGCCGGTGCTGCGCGATGGCGACGCCATCCGGCTCGAGGATGGGCGCATCGTGGCAGTCGAGGCGGCGGCGGAGCGGCTGCTCGAGATCACCTGCGCCGACGTGCATCAGCTGGCGCGCATTGCCTGGCACCTCGGCAACCGGCATCTCGCCACCGAGATCGGCGACCGGGTCATCCATATCCGCGACGATCACGTGATCGCCGACATGGTGCGCGGTCTCGGCGCCAGTGCCCGGATCGTCGAACGGCCGTTCAATCCGGAGGGCGGGGCCTACGGCGAGGGCGCGGTGCACGGGCACAGCCATGGACACAGCCACAGTCACGGACATGGCCACCACGATGGCGATCATCACCACTAGCGGCACTCTCGTTCCCTCTCCCCCCACCCCTATCCCCTCCCCACAAGGGGGAGGGGAACGTACACTGGCGCGGTTGATGATCTGGCTGTCGCCCGCCTTTCCGGTGGGCGGCTACAGCTACTCGCATGGGCTCGAGTGGGTGGTCGAGACCGGCGGAGTGAAGAACGCCCAGAGCCTCGGGATGTGGATCGAGGACGTGCTGGTGCACGGCGCGGGACGCAGCGACGTGATCCTGCTGGCCGAGGCCTGGCGGGCACAGGCTGCCGGCGAGACCGCGCGGCTCGATGCCGTCGCGGAGCTGGCTGCTGCGCTCGTGCCGTCGGCGGAGCGGCGGCTGGAGACGCTGGCGCAGGGGACGGCGTTTCTCGCGGCCACCATGGCGGCATGGCCGAAGCCGGAGTTGGAGAGGCTTTCGGAGCAGGGGCGCGAGACGGCCTACCCGGTCGCGGTCGGCGCGTGTGCGGCCGCCCACGGCCTGCCGCTCGCCGAGACGGCGCAGGCATTTGCCCAGGCCTTTGCGGCAAACCTGGTGTCGGCCGGCGTGCGCCTGATTCCGCTCGGTCAGAGCGACGGGCTGCGCGTGCTCGCTTCGCTCGAGCCGCTGATCCCGCAACTGGTGACGACGGCGCTCGCCGCCTCGCTCGACGACGTCGGCGGCGCGGCGGTGGCGGCCGACATTGCTTCCATGCGACACGAGACGCAGTACACGCGGCTGTTCCGGTCATGAGCGCGCTCGCGATTGCGCTCGCTGCGGTCGTCTACGTGCTCGCGGTGCTGCACGCCTACTGGGGCCTCGGCGGGTATTGGCCGGCAGCCAGTACCGAGCGCCTCGCCAAGGCGGCTGTCGGGACACCTGGGATCACGAGGATGCCGGGCATTGCATCGTGCTTCGTCGTGGCGGGGCTGCTGGCGGCGGTGGCGTCCTGGCCGCTGTTCGCGGCGCGGATGCTGCCGGAGGCGTGGCCGCGCTGGCTGACGCTGCTGGCAGGCGCCGGGATCGTCGCCGTGTTTGCGGGACGAGGGGTTGCACGCTACACGTCGGCGTGGCGGCGGCGCTTCAGCGAGGAGCCGTTCGCAACGCTCGATGTCCGTGCCTACGCGCCGCTGTGCCTGCTGCTCGGCGCGGGCTACGCCGCCCTGCTCATCATGGGAGCCAACATATGACCAAATCTCCCAACGGACCGCTGCGGGTCGGCATCGGCGGGCCGGTCGGCTCGGGCAAGACGGCGCTGATGGAGACGCTGTGCAAGGCCTTCCGCGACCGCTACGACATCTGCGCCATCACCAACGACATCTATACCAAGGAGGACGCGCTGATCCTCATGCGCGCCGGCGCGCTGCCCGAGGAGCGCATCATGGGCGTGGAGACGGGCGGCTGCCCGCACACGGCGATCCGCGAGGACGCCTCCATCAACCTGGCGGCCATCACGCAGATGCGGCGCAAGTTTCCGGACCTCGACCTGATCCTGATCGAGTCGGGCGGGGACAACCTCGCCGCCACCTTCAGCCCCGAGCTCGCCGACCTCACCATCTACGTCATCGACGTGGCCCAGGGCGAGAAGATCCCGCGGAAGGGCGGCCCCGGCATCACGCGCTCGGACCTGCTCGTCATCAACAAGATCGACCTTGCCCCGCATGTGGGTGCCTCGCTCGAGGTGATGGAGAAGGACAGCCGCCGCATGCGCGGGGATCGGCCGTTCGTGTTCACGAACCTGCGGACCGGCAAGGGCGCAGACGAGGTTTGGCGCTTCGTCGAGGGCCAGGGCGGTCTTGCGTAGGACTCAAGCTCGAGGAGACCCGCCATGCATCCCCGTGACCGCATCGCCTTCTCGCCCATCGAGAGCCGCCCGCCGCTGCGCTTCCCCGAGAGCATCCGGCTGGTGGTGTGGCCGGTGTTCTCGCTCGAGGACTGGGACCTGTCGCGGCCGATGGCGCGTATGGTGATCACGCCGCCGCAGGGGGCGCCGCAGCTGCCCGACCTGCCGAACTGGAGCTGGCACGAGTACGGCATGCGCGTCGCCTTCTGGCGGCTGCGGAGGATGTTCGAGCGCGTGAAGGCGAGGCCGACGGTCGCGATCAATGCCAGGATCTGCGAGAGCTACCCGCAGGTGGTGGGCGCGTGCATGGACAGCGGCTGGGAGCTCAACGCGCACTCCTACGAGCAGATTCCCATGCACAAGCTCGACGACCAGCGCGCCGTCATCGCCAAGACCATGAGCACGATCGAGAAGTTCTCGGGGAAACGGCCGCGGGGCTGGTTCGGGCCCGGCCTGACCCAGACCTTCGATACGGTCGACTATCTGAGCGAAGCCGGCATCGAGTACATCGGCGACTACGTGCTCGACGACGACCCCGTGACCTTGAAGACCAAGCACGGCGAGATGGTGGCGCTGCCCTATACCTTCGAGGTGCACGACATCGTCATGATGAACCTGCAGCACCACGACTCCGAGGAGTTCCACACCCGCGCCATGGATCACTTCCGCTGCCTCTATGCGGAGTCTGCGGAGCGGGCCAAGATCATGGCGATCTCCTGCCACCCCTATCTCTCGGGCGTGCCGCATCGCATCGCGCACGTGGAGCGCACGTTCGCCGACATCCTCGCGCACGAGGGCGTGGTGGCGTGGACGGGGGAGGAGATATTGGACTGGTACAAGAGCTGTAGGGCGCAATAAGGCGAAGCCGCATTGCGCCGATCTGGCGGTGAGAATGGCGCAATACGCTTCGCTATTGCGCCCTACGGGACGAAACCCATGGACAGGACCATCGGCATCATCGGGCTAGGCATGATGGGCGGGGCGTTCGCGCGCCATCTGGCTGCCGGCGGCTGGAAGGTCGTCGGGTTCGACGTGGACGCGGCGCGCGCTGGAGAGGCGCGGGAGGCGGGCGTCGAGATCGCCGCTGGCGCGGCGTCGGTGGCGGAGGCGGCGAGCGAGATCGTCACCAGCCTGCCGACGCCGGGCGCCGCGCTCGAGGTGGCGCGCACGATCGCCGGGGCCAAGGCCAAGGGCCGCATCGTCGCCGAGGCCAGCACGCTCGCGCTCGAGGACAAGCTCGCATTCCAGCGCATCCTCGCGGAAGCCGGCCACACCGCGCTCGATTGTCCGGTATCTGGCACGGGCGCGCAGGCCGCGGTCAAGGACCTCGTGGTGTTCGCCAGCGGTGATCCCGCCGCCGTCGCCAGGGTCACGCCGGCGCTGGCCGGCTTCTCGCGCAAGGTGTGGGACCTCGGGCCCTATGGCAACGGCAGCAAGATGAAGTTCGTGGCCAACCATCTCGTCGCCATCCACAACGTGGCGGCCGCCGAGGCGCTGGTGCTCGCCATGAAGGCGGGGCTCGATCCGCACAAGGTGGTGGAGGTGGTGGGGTCGGGCGCCGGCACGTCGCGCATGCTGGAGATACGCGGGCCGATGATGGCGCAGATGCGCTACGTGCCGGCGACCGTGCGCTCCACGATCTGGAAGAAGGACGTGGCGGTGATCGGCGAGTTTGCGGCCGACCTCGCCTGCCCGACGCCGCTGTTCGATCTCTCCGCCTCGCTCTACAGGGCGGCGCTGGCGATGGGGTATGGGGACGCCGACACGGCGGCCGTTTGCGCGGTGCTGGAGCGGATGGCTGGGATCGAGAGGGGCAAGCAAGAATGAATATGGTTCTGCAGATCGTCGTCAACACGCCGCCGTGGGTATGGGTGCTGCTCGCGTTCCTGCTGTTCCTGGGGATCAGGGCGCTGCAGCCGAGCACGGCGCCGATGTGGCGCATCGCCATTCTGCCGACCGTCTTCTGCGTGTGGGGGGTCAGCGGCCTCTTCAGCCTGCACAAGCCGACGCCGGAGCGCGTCGTGCCGTGGCTGGTGGCCATCGCCGTGGGCGTCGGCATCGGCATGGCGATCTCGAGGCTGCAGCCGGTCCGGGCGGACAAGACGCGCCGACTGGTGCGCGTGCCTGGCGGACCGCTGACGCTCGTGCTGATCCTCGGCATCTTCGCCACCAAGTACGTGTTCGGCGTCCTGCACGGGATGTCGCCGGCGCTGTTTGCCGAGCCGCGCTACTGGCTCACCGAGATCGCTCTTTCGGGCACGCTGACGGGCATGTTCGTCGGGCGCTTCATGGGCCTTTGGAGGCAATACCAGGCGGCGCCGCACGAGGACCTGTCGGCGGTAGCGTGAGGCTTGGGCGAGGTCGCGTGGAACCCGTCAACCGGCGCCGCGCAGGATGGCCAGCGCCGCAGCGTGCGCACGGTCGTCGCCGGCGGCGATGATGCGGCCCCCTTCGGCGGCAGGTCCGCCCTCCCAGGTCGTCACCACGCCGCCGGCGCCCTCGATGATGGGTATGAGCGGAGCGATGTCGTAGGACTTGAGGCCCGACTCGACGATCAGATCGACGAAGCCCGCGGCCAGCAGGCAATAGCCGTAGCAGTCGCCGCCGTAGCGGGTCATGCGCGCGCGCGATTTGAGGGCGTCGAAGCGCGCCGCCTCTGCGGGCGCCGCAAACATGTCCGGGGCGGTGGTGGTGAGGACTGCCTGTGCCAGGGATGCGCAGGGCCTGGTCTTGATGCGGTGGACGGTGCCGTCCGGATCGCGCCGGCGGGCACCGCGGCCCTCCGACCAGAAGCGCTCGCCGGTGAAGGGCTGGTTCATGAGGCCGAGGATCGGCGTTCCGCGGTCGAGGAGCCCGATCAGAGTGCCCCAGAGCGGCGAGCCGGTGATGAAGGCCCGGGTGCCGTCGATAGGATCGACCAGCCACTGGTAGCGGCCCTTGCCCGGGGTCACGCCAAACTCCTCGCCGATGAACCCATGATCGGGGAAGTGCTGTCGCACGGCCTTGCGGATGACCCGTTCGGCGGCCCGATCGGCGGCAGTGACGGGATCGTAGCCGGCGCGGCCGGCCTTGTTGGTGACAGTCAGGCGCTTGCGAAAGTAGGGGAGGATTGCCGCGCCGGAAATATCCCCAAGTAAGTGGGCAATTTCCAAATGTGTAATGGAGCCAGCCTGATCGGAACGGGTCACAGCACTCTGGCCTTGAGAACGCCGGCACGGCCCAGTACAGCGCCTGCAGATACACGAGCTTGTCTAGCGCTATCCTGGATCATGCGGCGGATACAGCAGCATTGTTGCGGCATCGCAACGCTCGTGTGGCCAACAGCGCGGGGCTGCCATGTTGCGGTTGAACTGCCCGCCGAATAAGCCCATATGCGCAACAGCGACATGATTGGGCATGCGCCCGAATGTGTCGTAGCCCACCTTGGGCGTTTCCTCCCTAGACTTGGGCCGTTCGTCTTCGAGCGGCCCCTTCTTTTTTGGGGGTGCGCCCCGCAGAAGGACAGGCCATGGCAGAGTAGCCATGTCCACACAGCGCTTCTGCAATGCAATAAGAATCCCCTTGCTTTTTGTGCGCCGCACATCTAAATAGGAGTTGCGAGGCTGGCGACTGGGTCGCTGGTTTCGCTGCCCTCCTTGGGCGTTTCCTCCCTAGACTTGGGCCGCACGGACCTCCGCGCGGCCCCTTTTATTTTCAAGCCCCGCATTGGAGTTCGCCTGCTGCGCTGGGGCCCGTTCACTCCGACAATGCGAGCCTGATTGCTCTCAGCCGATGCGTGGCGAAAGCCGCCAAGCGTGAGCGGAGCTGCGTCTGTTGCGATGCAGCATGAGCAATGACCATTTGCGTGCTGATGACAACTACTACTCTGCGGCTGCCCGCCGTTCGAGCAGGAGCGGCAGCGCCGCAAAAACGCGCACGGCCATGTCCTGAATCACCCGCGTCAGCTTCGCAAAATCCTTGCCCTTGGTGAGCGACACCTCGTCGAGATAGAGCCCGCGATTGATCTCGAGCTGCAGGGACTGCACGCCGCGCGCCGGGTTGCCGTAGTATTCGGTGATGAAGCCGCCGGCATAGGGGCGGTTGAGCTGCACCTCGTAGCCGGCGCCCTGCAGCACGTCGCGCATGAAGCGGGTGAGCCGCGCATCGCAGGACGCGCCGAACCGGTCGCCCAGCACGAAATGCGGGCGCCCACCGGGGGTCTGGCCCATGGAGGCCGACGGCATGGAGTGGCAATCGATCAGGAAGGCGATGCCGAAACGCTTGCGCGTCTCCTCCAGCAGATCGGCAAGCGCGGCGTGGAAGGGCCGATAGAGCCGCTCGATGCGCTCGAAAGCGGCGCCGATGGGCAGTCGCTCGCGATAGATCTCCTCGGTGTCGGCGACGATGCGGGCGATGGTGCCGAGCCCGCCCACCACGCGGGCCGACTGGGTGTTGGCGAATTCGGGCACCCGGCCGGTGAAGAGCTCGGGGTCGAGCTCGTAGGGCTCGCGGTTGACGTCCAGATAGGCGCGCGGGAAGCGTGCGGCGATCAGCGGCGCACCCAGGGCCACGACGGCCTCGAACAGCTCGTCGACGTAGCAGTCTTCGGATTTGCGCAAGGTATGCGGATCGAGCCGGGAGGCCTGCAGGAAGGCCTTGGGATAGATGCGGCCGGAGTGGGGAGAGCAGAACACGACGGGCGCCAGCTGCTCGTCGGGCCGCAGCAAAGTGTAGGGCGGGTTCAGCTCTGCGAGGATGGAAGCGCGTTCACCGGCGTGCATATCGATCCGGGATTGGTCTTGGAGCGTTGCGGGACAGAGGCAGGCTACGAGCAAATTCAGACAGGACGAAATCCGGTGCTGCGGTCATCGTCGGCAACGACTTTGCCAAGACGCGAGCAGCCTGTCCATAAACGGGGTGCCGCATGTGGTGCATGACTTTAGGCGAAGATCTTCACGCCAGCCACCGCGCTATTTCATTGCTCGTTTACCAAATTAGCGCCAGATTCCAGGCGCACCGCGGCTTGGCCGTACTGTTGCAGGGTGCAGGGAAGCCGTTCGCCTCAATCCCGTCTCGTTTTGGGTCGTCCATCCGCCATGTCCGCCAAGCCATCACGCCTGCCGAAGAAGCGAATCCTTCTCGCCGAGGATGACGAGTCCATGCGCGGGTTCCTGGAGCGGGCGCTGACCAAGGCCGGCTACCACGTCATCGCGTTCGCCAACGGCAAGGAGGCGCATGAGCGCCTGCAGGAGGAGCCGTTCACGCTGCTGCTGACCGATATCGTGATGCCGCAGATGGACGGCATCGAGCTGGCGCGTCGGGCGACCGAGCTCGACCCCGAGATCAAGGTGATGTTCATCACCGGCTTTGCCGCCGTGACGCTCAATACGAACCTGCGGCCGCCGAAGGATGCGCGCGTGCTGTCCAAGCCGTTCCACCTGAAGGATCTCGTGCGCGAGATCGACCGCCTGCTGGCGGCGTGAGCGAGCGCCGCTCAGTGCAACGTCTCGGCTTGTGTTGCGTTATCCGAGCCGATACCGTGAGCCGCATCCCGTTCATCAGACGCAGCTCAGCGCAACGGAGAACCCCCGTGACGTTCAAGCTTCCTCCCCTCCCATACGCGTACGACGCGCTCGCGCCGCACATGTCGAAGGAAACGCTCGAGTTCCACCACGACAAGCACCATCAGGCCTATGTCGACAACGGCAACAAGGTGGCCGGCCCCGGTACCAAGTACGAGGGCAAGTCGATCGAGGACATCTGCAAGGAAGCGTTTGCCGGCAAGGATGCGCCGGTGATCAACAACATCGGTCAGCACTACAACCACATCCAATTCTGGCAGTGGATGAAGAAGGGCGGCGGCGGCAAGAAGCTGCCCGCCAAGCTGCAGGCCATGGTCGACAAGGACCTCGGCGGCTACGACAAGATGCGCACGGACTTCGTGCAGGCGGGCGTGACCCAGTTCGGCTCCGGCTGGGCCTGGCTCGCCGTGAAGGACGGCAAGCTCGCCATCACCAAGACGGCCAACGGCGAGAACCCGCTGATGTACGGCGCCTCGCCAATCCTCGGCGTCGATGTATGGGAGCACAGCTACTACATCGACTACCGCAACGCGCGCCCGAAGTACCTCGAGGCCTGGTTCGACAACCTCGTGAACTGGGAATACGTCGAGGAGATGCTCGGCAAGGCGAAGTAGGGCCGACCACGCTGCCATTCCCGCGAGCGCGAAGCGCGTCAGCGGGAATCCAGCGACTGGGTGCGCCGGTATCCATTGCGGCTGGATTCCCGCTCTGCGCTTTGCTTGGCGGGAACGACGAGATTTTGCTTCACCGCCGCTGCGCCGCCTCGCGCTCGATGTTGAGCGTATTGCGCAGGCAGGCGCGGCGCTGCAGGCCGTTGTCGAGGCACTGCTGGAGCCGGTCAAGGAACCGGGCCTGCGCACGGTAGCTTGCGGTCAGGCAGGCCCGGTCCGTCTGGCAGCCGTCGCGGTGCTCCGCCCAGCCGTGATGCCAGTGCAGCATCCCCAGATACTGGCCGTACCCCATCCGGCGCCCGAGGGTCACCACCCTGCGCTCCGTTTGCGTGTCGGTTCGCGACAGCTGGGCGTCGAGGCAGATCGCCATCTGCGCCCGGCTGAGCGCGGCAGCGTTGCAGTTCAGACCTGCCGTCACGCCGGCCGCGGGCGCCCACGCGAGGGCGAGCGCCAGGGTCGCCGCAAAGCCGAGTGCTGATGCCCTGCCCATCGTGTCGGTCCGAGCCTTACCCTCTATCTAGCTCAGAGCATAGGCGGGCGAGACGCAACACAGCAATCGCCAGAATTCGCCGGTGGCCGCGGCAGCCGCCTCGAACTCTCTCCGCCTCCGCCGCTCAGTCTTGAATTTTGGCCGGCCCGGGCCACATGAGCGCGCTCGGGCGTGCGGGCTTGGGTTTATTGGAGCCGAAAGCACTATTCAGGGCAGGATACTGGCACGCCCGCCACCTCCTGGTGGGCTGCGGCCATGAGATTTGACCGCGACGCACCCTCGAGTCGGGAGATGCTACCGCGCCTCGACCTTCTTGCTCTTCGAGGTGGCCTTGCCCTCGAACTGGATTCTGGGCTGCGGCAGGGGGCGCGCTTCTCTGATCGGGGCAGTGGCAAAGGGTGAGTGCCCGGCCGTCTTGGCACTGGCCGCCAATTGCTCATCCTCGAACGGCGTGTCCGCGACGGCGATCTCCGTGGAACGCTCGGCCGTGGCGGATGGGGAGATGAGGCGCGACACATCCTCGAGCATCCAGCGGGCACCCAGACCGGCCGAGATGACGACAATGGCGGCAGCGGCGATCCCCCATCTGGGTCCCAGCCAGCGCGCCGGTCGAAACACCGCTTCTTCGGAGACGGTTGCGCCGAGACGGTGGCGGCGCCGCTTCACGATGGTGAGGATGATGACGCTCAGGCAACAGGCCGCGTACACCACGCTCACGGATGCCAGATAGACGTCCTTGAGGTTGTAGATCGCGTACAGGGCAGTTGTCGCATTGGCGCCGATCCAGAGCCCCCACGTCGAGTAGGAGATCGCGCTCGCGCCATTCTTGTCGGTTGCGACGCTATAAATCTGGGGCAGGTAGGAGAACATACGGAGCGAGCTGAATGCCGCGAAGAGCAAGAACGTGATGTACGACAAATCCATGTCACCCCACTCCCGTCGCAATGGTGCAATCGCTTTATTTGTCCCCTCCCGCGTAATGCATCGCGCAAACTTGCTGCACCCGCTGTGCCCTTGGTAACAGCGCAGCGATTCTCGTCCGGTCGGCTGTTGAGGTCACCTTCCGCGCGCCTTGAATCCCCCTGCTCTTGCGCGTAGAAGGCAGCTTCCCTGTTGGGGCGTAGCCAAGCGGTAAGGCAGCGGATTTTGATTCCGCCATGCGAAGGTTCGATTCCTTCCGCCCCAGCCAATCCATTCAAAGACTTGGCCGCGTCCGCGGTTGGTCCCTCCCCTCGCGTGCGGGAGTTTTGTGGGACTCGCCTTGCAGCGCGCTCCGCAACAGCACCAATTCCGGCCGCCTTCCGTCGCGCTCGCACACACTGTCGGCAGCCTCGATCAGTCGCGACAAGTCCGCCGCCGAGTAGTGGGTGGTAATACGGCCCGAGCGGTGCCCCAGGAGATCCTGGCGATCCTCGAAGCTCACACCGCTCGCACGAAGGCGCCGTCCGAAGGTGTGCTTGAGGTCGTGGACCCGAACCTGAGGTAGCCCTGCCCGCCTCCTCGCCTCACACCAACCTCTGCCCCAGATGCACCTCAGCGCACGTCCCCTAAAGGTGAACACATAGGTGGCATGTTTGCCGCGCCTCGCATCAACGACCGACCGGGCTGTCCGGTTTAGGACGACGACACGCTCTTCGCCATTCTTCACCCGCGATCGCGGAATGATGAACACCGACGTGCCGAGTTCGGGAACAGCAACCTCCCATCGCCACTCAAGGTTGCAGATTTCGGCATCCCGACACCCGGTGTTCACGGCAAACATCGCCATCTCCACGAGGTGGTCGGGCAGCTCGCCAAACAGACGCGACTCCTCCTCCCAGCTCAGCGGATAGGGCTGACGCTTGTCGTGATTGGCGAGCAGTTTGATCTTCGGCGCGGCCTGGAGCCACGTCAGACCCTGCTCATCCATCCACTCGCCCGCCGCGAGATTCAAGATGCGCCGGACGACTTGTAAACCGTGATTGATGGTCCCCACGGAAACCCCGGAGCGTCGCCGCGCGGTAATCCACGGCTGAAGCACACCCACATGAAGCCGATCCAACGATACCCTGCCGATCCAGGGTATCAATCCCTTGAGTCGGCTGACGTCGTCGGAGTGGCTCCGCTTGTGCTGGTACTCAAGCACAAACTTTGCCGCGGCTTGCTCGAAAGTTCGAGAGGGCCTCACACCGTAGACTTGGGCTTGGCGGGTCTCTTCCATCACTCTTGCGAGTTGCCTCTCCGCCTCTTCGAGCTGACTAGTCCCAGTGCTTCGGCAAATTCTTCGCCCGAAGACGACCTTGTCGATATGCCAGATGTTGGCCCGCATGATGAGGCCGGATACTCGTTTGCGTCCCATGTCTTGTCTCCTTTCGATCGTCTGGGACGCCCGTTGCGGGGCATATAGTCATCCACCCACGCGTCGAGTTCAAGCCGATCGAAACCAATCCCCTGCTTGCCGATCGGAAATTCGGTCAGGTAGGGGCGAACCTCCGAGTTGAAACGGTTGCGGTCCATGCCGAGGTAGCGAGGCGCATCGCGGAAGCGGATGATGCGTGGCTGTGCAGTGCCAGGGCGGGACGTGATGAGGATCATGCTGCGCCGCCGCGATTGATGATGGTCACAAGAGGCGAGCGACCAAGCTTTCGCTCGACGGCAATCAGTCCAGCACCCTCGAGCCAAGCAAGCGCTCGGTATTTGGCATTGCGGACAATGCCGAATTCTTGGCAGACCATGTTGCTGAGCACTACTTGCTTTAAGTTCTGCACTTTCGCAAGTGACCGCA